>CBFGOS010000001.1:0-41782 GCA_965650425.1 uncultured Lysobacter sp.
CCGACGGTAGGCGGCATGGCCGATCGCGCGAAGCGGCGCGCAACGCCGGCAGGGAGGCGATTGCCTCACGTGGAATTAAAAAACACCTAGAAAAAAGCGCTTTTGAAAAAACCGCAGAAGCAGCCGGTCCCGAATCAGCGCTGCGTGTGTCCGGCTCGATGGTCCCGGCAATGACCGTTGCGAGGTTGCGGGGAGGCGTCGGGCCGGAAAATTTTTCTGCGCAGGTTGTTGACACTATGAAAAAGCGTGATTAGGTTTCGCCCAGCAGATGCTTCCTGCAAAAACGAGTGAGCCGAACGAACGCGACAACGCGCAGTGCAAAACGAACCTCCGCCCGTGCAACCAAGACGGTGGACGCAGGATTCGTTTCCCCCGCGCAAACGCGACAGGCTCAAGAAGCTCAGCCCGATTCGTCGCTGACGGATCGGGTTTTTGTTTGGGGCAGCTCCCACCGGATGGCGGTGGGGAGCAACGGCAGGTCCGATTTCCTGGCGGCGCGCGGTGGCAAGCGCGCAGGCCGATCGAATCCGTTTCCGCGCCCACATGGCGCGGACGGTGGGTCGCGGTTTCCATTTCCGCGGCATTGTTTAGTGCTGGGCGTTACACCCCGATAGACCACTGACGAGGAGCCATACCATGGCCGTTAAGAAAGCTGCCAAGAAGTCCGCCGCCAAGAAAGCGGTGAAGAAGGTCGCCAAGAAGGCTGCCGCCAAGAAGACCGTGAAGAAGGCCGCCGCCAAGAAGGCGGTGAAGAAGGTT
Source organism: uncultured Lysobacter sp. (assembly GCA_965650425.1). Taxonomy (GTDB): domain Bacteria; phylum Pseudomonadota; class Gammaproteobacteria; order Xanthomonadales; family Xanthomonadaceae; genus Aerolutibacter. The sequence continues at coordinate 760 of CBFGOS010000001.1, forward strand.
GCCAAGAAGGCCGCCAAGAAGACCGTGAAGAAGGCTGCGGCCAAGAAGACGGTGAAGAAGGCTGCTGCCAAGAAGACGGTGAAGAAGGCCGCCAAGAAGGCCGCCAAGAAGACCGTCAAGAAGGCTGCTGCGAAGAAGACGGTGAAGAAGGCCGCGAAGAAGGCTGCCGCCAAGAAGACCGTGAAGAAGGCCGCCGCCAAGAAGGCAGTGAAGAAGGCCGCCAAGAAGCCGGCTGCCAAGAAGGCCGCGAAGAAGGCCGCCAAGAAGCCGGCCGCGAAGAAGGTTGCCAAGAAGCGCGCCAAGAAGGCCGCTCCGGCTGCCATGCCGGTGACCCCGGCGCCGATGATCTAAGAAAGTCCCGATACCAAGAAGCACGCGGTACCCAACGCTCCCTTCCCGCAGCCCAGGCGGGGAGGGAGTTTTTTTTGGGGGCGCCTCGACAATCGTGCACACCATCGGGACGGACGGTAAGGTCAGGGATATCACGGTCGAACACGCCGATGATCAACGCTATGCCAACCATGCCGCCATTGCCCTGAAGGGCTGGACCTTCCAGCCGGCGAGCAAAGCCGGCGTGCTGGTGGAGGCGCGGCTGCGTCAAACCTTCAAGTTTGAGCAGTGACAGGGGCCTGACAAACGAAAAAGGCGAGCCGCTCGGCTCGCCCTTTTTCCTTTCAGCTTGCTGCGTGGCCCGACATCGTCGGTCATGCCCTGGGCGCAATCCTCAGCGGGGCGCAGCGCTTGCCTTGGTGGCGGCGGCGCCGGCCGGTGCGGTGGCTGGCAGGTCACTGCTGTCGACGTAGAGCGGCGTCTCATCGGTATCCACGTCCAGCCACCGTTGTGCTGGCAAGCCAAGCGCGCGGTCGAGGATGGTCGGCAGCAGCCCGGACGGCACCGAGCTCTCGCTGTTCCAGAGCAGCGCGACGCCAAAGTCGCGGTCCGGCAACATGGCAATCAGCCCGCGGTAACCCTGCACGGCGCCACCGTGGAACACCACGCGCTCCCCGGCGTAGTCATATACACGCCAGCCCAGCGCGTAGCTAGCCGAGTTGAGCCGCGTACGACGCCATGAAGAACCGCGGATCTCGGTCGGCGTCGACACCAGTGGCTGGTGCAACGTCGCCAGCAGCGGCGCCGGCAGCACGTCCGGCCGATAGCCGGTATGCGCGAGCAGGTACTGCGCCATGTCGCTGGCGCTTGCATTGACGCCGGCCGCGGGCGCCACCTGGTAATAGGTCGACTTCGGGCGCACCGACACCCAGCCGCCCCGGCCCCTGACGTGCGGCTTTGCCCATCGGGCGCTCGACTGGATGCCTTCCAGGCCCAGGCTCGCGTCATTCATCCCGAGCGGCTTGAGGATGCGACGCTGCACTTCCTGGCTGTAGAAGTCACCGGTCGCGGCGAACACGACATCACCGACCAGGCTGAAGGCGATGTTCTGGTACCCGTAGCAGGTGCCCGGCTGGCACTTGAGCGGAGCGCTGGCCAGCTTGTGGGTCAGCGTGCGGTAATCGGTATAGGCCTCGAGTTCGCGGTCGTAGGCGTTGTGCGGCAGGCCGACACGATGGCTGAGCAGGTCGGCCACGGTGATGTTCTGCGCCGCGTTGGGGTCGCTGAGGCGGAACTCGGGCAGGTACCGGACCACCTTGCTGTCCCAGCGCAGGGCGCCTTCATTGACCAGCATCCCGGTCAGGGTGCCCGCGAAGCTCTTCGACAGTGAGGCCAAACGGAAGACGGTATGGCCATCGACCGGCTCGGCGGCCTTTACGTCGGTGATGCCATAGCCGCGAGCGCTGAGCACACGACCGTTGTGCACCACGGCCATCGCCAGGCCCGGCACGCGCTGGTTCGCCACCAGTTGCTGGGCCATGGCTTCGACCTGGCGCACGTCGAACGCGCCAGCAAGCGGCTTCAACGCCTGTCGCGCGAACGTGCTGCGGTGTTGCTGGCGCGCGATGTCGTGCTCGGACCCGTCGGCACGTGCGGCAGAGGCTGCATTGGGCTGCGACGGCCGCCAATGCATGGGCGTCTGCGCGGTCGAACCCAGCGTCAGGGTGAGGAGGAGGGCCGATGCGCTGATGCGCAGGGTCGTCCGTGACCGCCGGGGTGCGTGTTCTTTCATCGTTCGCAACGCCTGCGTATGCTCAAGCTCCGGTCGATGATAGCGCCGTTCTCAAGGATGTGGGGGAGGAATGATGGTCAGCTTCATGATTCTGTTGGTTTTGGTGATCGGCATCGCGCTCTGGGCAATGGGCCAGTACAACGGCCTGATCGCGGCCCGCAACGCGTTCAGGAACGCATTTGCGCAGATTGACGTGCAGTTGCAGCGCCGTTTCGAACTGATTCCCAACCTGGTGGAGACCGCCAAGGGCTATCTGACGCATGAACGGGAAACTCTGGAGGCGGTGATCGCGGCCCGTGGCGCGGCGATGGCGGGGCTCTCGGCGGCGCATGCCAGCCCCGGTGATCCGGCGGCGATGGCCCAGTTGGCCAGCAGTCAGGGCCAGCTGAATGGGGCTTTAGGGCGACTGTTGGCAGTGGCCGAGGCCTACCCGGAGCTCAAGGCCAACCAGAACATGATGCAGCTCACCGAGGAGCTGACCAGCACCGAGAACAAGGTCGCCTTTGCCCGGCAGGCGTACAACGATGCGGTGATGGCGTACAACAACCGCCGCGAGGTGTTCCCGGCCAGCCTCATCGCCAACAATTTCCGCTTCCTGCCGGCGGCGCTGCTGGAGATTCCGGCAGAGAAGGCGCAGATGCGCGAGGCCCCGCAGGTCAGGTTCTGAGGGCATGAACTTCTTTGAGCGCCAGGACCAGGCCCGGCGCATGTCGGGCCGGCTCCTGCTGCTGTTCGGCGCTGCGGTGCTGGGCATCGTCATCGCGGTAATGGCCGTGATGGCGGTGTTTCTCGGCCCGCGGCCGGGGCCGCTGTTGGCGGGCGCGATCGGAACGCTGGCGGTGATCGGCCTGGGTTCGCTGTACCGCGTCAGCAGCTTGGGCAGCGGCGGAGAAGTCATCGCGCAGGAGATGGGCGGCGTGCTGGTGCCGGAGGACACCCGGGACCCGGCGCTGCGCCGCCTGCGCAACGTGGTGGAAGAGATCGCCATCGCCTCCGGCGTGACGGTGCCCAAGGTGTTCGTGATGGAGCAGGAAGGCGCCATCAACGCCTTTGCCGCTGGCTACACATCCACCGATGCCGCCGTTGCGGTCACGCGTGGCGCGCTGGAGCGACTGAACCGGGACGAGCTGCAGGGCGTCATCGCGCATGAGTTCAGCCACATCCTCAACGGTGACATGCGGCTCAACATCCGCCTGATCGGCGTGCTGTTCGGCATCCTCATGGTGGGGCTGGTAGGCCGCAAGGTGCTGGAGCACGGACGCTTCAGTGGTGGGCGGCGCAACAGCGGTGCCGCGGCGATCCTGATTGCCGCGCTCGCGGCCATGGTGATCGGCTACGTGGGGTTGTTCTTCGCGCGCATGATCAAGGCGGGGGTCAGCCGCAGCCGTGAACGCCTGGCGGATGCGTCGGCGGTGCAGTTCACGCGCCAGACGGCGGGCTTGGCCGGTGCATTGAAGAAGATCGCCGGCCTGCACGAGGGCTCCCGATTGGCCGAGCGCGGTGACGCCGAAGAGGTGAGCCACATGCTGTTCGGCGACGGCGTGGGATTCCGTGGCTGGTTCGCCACCCATCCGCCGCTGCTGGAACGGATCCAGGCGCTGGAGCCCTCGTTTGACGAGGCCGAGCTGGCGCGCCTGTCGCACGGTTGGACCTTGCATCCGCCCCTTGGCCTGGAGGAAGACGCGCATCTGGGGCTCGTGGGGCCCCAGGGGGGGCAGGCTTTGCCGAACGCGGACGTGGAGCACACGCTCGCGCCGGGAAGGGTCGTGGACGAAGTGGCCGCCCCGCGTGCGGAGGACTTCATGTTGGCCGGCGCCATCGTGGAAAGCCTGCCGCAGGCGGTGCACGCCCTCGCCACGCAACGCGAATCGGTGATGCCGCTGCTGGTCGGCCTGCTGCTGGACGAGGACCCGCAGGTGCGCGAGCGGCAATTGTTCGAAGTGACCGCACGGATGGGGGCGCCCGTTGGGGCAGAGGCGCGCCTGCTCCGCGAACGGCATCTGGCGACATTGCATCCGATGCATCGGTTGCCGCTCGCCTCGATCGCCTTCCCGGTGCTGCGGCTGCGGCCGAGGCCGGAGCTCGACGTGTTCATGGATGCGATCAGCGCGCTGGTCCACGCCGACGGCAAGGTGTCGTTGTTCGAATACTGCCTGGGGCGCCTGCTGACAGTTCAGGTGCGCGAATCGCTGGACCCATCGCGCTACGCCCGCTTCGGCCGCAGCAAGCTCGATGGCGTGCGGCGCGAGATTGCCACGCTGCTGGCGGTCGTGGCCCAGCACGGGCACGCCGACGCCGAAATGGCGCGGCATGCGTACCTTCGCGGCATGCAGCGCGTGCTGCCGGTCGATGCGCTGCCGTACCTGCCGCGCGCGCAGGGCGTGTCCGCACTGGATGACGTGTGGATGCCGCTGGATGCCCTCGACCCGCTGGCCAAGCAGTTGCTGGTCGAAGCCTTGACGGTCGCCATCAGCCACGACGGCCGCACCACCGTGGCGGAGGCGGAGTTGCTGCGCACCATCTGCGCGATGCTGCATTGCCCGCTGCCGCCCATGTTGCAGCCGGCACCGCGTTCAGTCGCGTGATCCCTTGGCTGGGCGGGCACGCGCCCGCCTGCGTTGGTCAAGCGGCCCTGATCAGGTCGGCCGCACGCTCGGCCAGCATGATGGTGGGCGCATTGGTATTGCCGCCGATCAGGGTGGGCATCACCGAGGCATCGACCACCCGCAGGCCTTCGACACCGCGCACGCGCAACTGCGGGTCCACCACCGATTCGCCGTCATTGCCCATCCGGCAGGTGCCAATGGGGTGGTACACGCTCTCGGCCTTCGCCCGGATGAAGGCCTCCAACGCCGCGTCGTCCAGGTCGTCGCGCGGCGGAAAAATGGGCGCCCCGCGGTAGGTATTGAAGGCCGGCTGCGCCAGCACCTCGCGCGACAGGCGGGCGCATTCCACCATCATCTTCAGGTCGAAGCCCTCGGGGTCGCCGAGGTAGTTGGGATCGATGCGCGGCTTGTCGCCCGCCCGGCCGCTGGCCAACGACAAGCGGCCACGGCTGCGCGGTCGCAGGAAGCACGCGTGCACGGTGTAGCCATCACCCTCCAGCCGATGCCGACCGTGGTCGTCCAGCATCGCCGGCACGAAGTGCATCTGGATGTCCGGCCGATCGTCGGGTGCGAAGCGTGAGCGGATGAACGCGCCCGCCTCGGCAATGTTGCTGCTGCCCGCGCCACTGTGGCCACGCAGGTAGTAATCAAAGGCGACCTTGAGGTCGCTCAGCCGGTCGTAGGTGATGCGTTGTGTGGCGTGATAGAGCGTGCAGATGTCCAGGTGGTCCTGCAGGTTTTGACCCACCTGCGGCGCATCGACGGATACGTCGATGCCGTGGCGGCGCAGGTCGGCCGCGGGGCCGATGCCTGAGAGCATCAGCAACTGGGGCGAATTGATCGCGCCACCGGACAGCAGCACTTCGCGACCGGCGGCCTGATGGAAGGCTTTGCCGCCGGCGGTGTAGGTCACGCCATTGGCGCGTGGCGCGCTGCCGGCGCGATCGAAGGTGATGCGGTTGACCAGTGCGCCGGTCACCACCTGCAGGTTGTGTCGCGAACGGACCGGATGGAGGTAGGCCACGGCGCTGGAGCACCGCGCGCCGTTCTTCTGCGTTACCTGGTACAGCCCGAATCCTTCCTGCCGGGGACCATTGAAATCGCGGTTGTCCGGGTAGCCCGCTTGCCGACCGGCCTCGATGAAGGCATGCGACAGCGGGTTGGTGTAGCGCAGGTCCGATACGTGCAATGGCCCGTTGGTGCCATGCAACGCGTCCGCCCCGCGCTCATTGTGCTCGGCCCTGCGGAAGTAGGGCAGCACCGACGCCCAGTCCCAACCCGTGGCACCCGCGTCCGCCCATTCGTCGTAGTCGCGCGGAACGCCGCGGACATAGCACATGGCGTTGATCGAACTGGACCCGCCCAGGACCTTGCCACGGGGCCACCACAGCGCGCGGTTGTCGAGCGCCGGCACCGGGGCGGTGTCGTAGTCCCAGTTGACGCCCTTCTTGCCCACGAGCTTGGCCAGGCCTGCCGGCATGTGGATGAAGGGGTGCCAGTCGCGAGGGCCCGCCTCCAGCAGCAGGACCTTCACGTCCGGGTCTTCGCTCAACCGGTTGGCAAGCACGCAGCCGGCCGAGCCGGCGCCAATGATGATGTAGTCGTACACACGCAGGTCCGGAGGCGTCACGCAGCGAGGCTAGGCTCGGCAGATAGAGCAAATGCTCGGTGTATCGGGGTTCCTCATGCTGCCTTGATCGGCTACCGTTGCGCCAGCCACCCCAAGGTCACGCCCGTGCCCCCTGCCCAACCTTCGGCTCCCGGTCGGTTCCGCGCCGCGCTCGCCGAATCGCCCCCGCTGTGGTGGTCGCTGCTCTATTTCTTCTGCCTGCTCTGCGGCTACTACGTGCTGCGGCCCGTCCGTGATGCGATGGGAGCATCCGGCAATGTCTCCGACGTGTTCCCCGCCTGGTCGGTGGCGTGGGCCGAGCGCGTGGGCTGGGACCTGGGCGGGCTGACGCTGCAGGTGCTGTTCACTGCCACCTTCGTGGCCATGGTGGTGCTGCAGCCGCTGTACGGGGCGCTGGTTTCGCGCTTTCCGCGGCGTGTGTTCCTGCCGGTGGTCTACCTGGTCTTCATTGCGTGCCTGCTGGGCTTCCACTGGATATTCAACCAGGAGTGGAGCGGTCGCGGCGCCGCGTTCTTCGTCTGGACGGCCGTGTTCAACCTGTTCGCGGTCAGCGTGTTCTGGAGCTTCATGGCCGACGTGTTCGACAACGCGCAGGCCAAACTGTTCTATGGCTACATCGGGGCGGGCGGCACCATTGGCGCGCTCGTGGGGCCCGTGCTCACGCGCGTGCTGGTGGAGCGCATCGGCGTGGACAGTCTGTTGCTCATCTCGGCAGGCTTCCTGTCGGCGTGCCTGCTCTGCATCATGAAACTGCGCCCGTGGGCCCTGCGCAGCGAGCAGGCCAGGGGCGAGGCGAGTGGCGAATCCGCGATGGGCGGTTCGGTACTAGCCGGCATCCGGCTGGTCATGTCCGACCCGTTGCTGCGGGCACTGGCACTGCTGATGTTCTTTGGCGTCGGCGTGGGCACGCTGCTTTACAACGAGCAGGCGGCCATCGCCCGGGCAAGCTTCGTGGCGGACGAGGCGCGTACCGCGTATTACGCCAACATCGATCTCGCGATCAACACGCTGACCATCACCACCCAGCTCCTGGTCACCCGCTGGTTGCTGCGCCGCTATGGCATCGCGCCTGCGCTGTTGCTGCCGGGCGCGGCGATCGTGTTTGGCTTTGCCCTGCTGGCGGCATCGCCGCTGCCCATGCTGGTGGCCGCGGTCCAGGTCCTGACGCGGTCCAGCGAGTTCTCACTCGGCAAACCAGCGCGGGAAACCATCTACACCCGGGTGGACCGCGAGTCGCGCTACAAGGCCAAGGCGGTGATCGATACCGTGGTCTATCGCGCGGGGGACCTCAGTTTCGTATGGCTGCACAAAGGGCTGGCGGCGTTTGGTTCGGCGACCGTCTTCGCGGCCGGCGTCGGCGCGGCCGCCGTGTTCCTGTTCAGCGCCTGGCGCGTGGTCCGGGAGCAACCCCCGGCCCCGGCGGAAGTGCCAGCGGCCTCCTGAGGGGTCAACCGTTCCGCGTGTCGCTGCGCGGCGGACGCGGCGATACCCACATCGCGATGCGGGCGCGAAACACTGTGTCGCCGTCGTCGTTGCGTACCTCCACCGTCACGGGTGCCTCAAAGCCGGTTTCCGCTTCTCCCAGCGGACATTCGGGCGTGGCCACCGCATGCATCGTCCCGGTCGCCTTCATCAGGTACTCCACGGCCATGCCCTTGGGGATCCAGCGCATGGCGGGTGGCAGCGTGGCATCGGTCATCACACCGGCTGCCAACTCGGCCAGATTGCACAAGGCGATGGCATGTACGGTGCCCAGGTGATTGTGCACGCGACGACGATCGCGCATGCGGACCTCGCAGCGTCCCGGCTCCAATGCAACGAATCGCGGTGCGATCGTGCCGAAGTACGGGGCCTTGAGGCACACGGCGCGCGAGAACAGCCAATGGCCACCGGGCCAGCGGACAAGGCGTCGATACGTCGCCAGCAGTGGCGTCATGTTGGAGGTTCTCGCGACAAAGTGGATTGACCCACGCAACAACGGCGGGACGCGGCCCGCCGTTGCTGGTCCTGCATGCCGGGGCTTCAGGCGGCCGCGCGGCTGGCAAACTCGTCCGGCTTATAGCCTGCGGACCGGAGTTCCTCCGCATCGAAGTCATCGCCACTGATCGTGTCGATGGTCAGCTCGCGCAATTCCTCCAGCAGCTTGCGCTCTTCGGCGGTGATCCAGCCCTCGCGCACGCCTTCGTCCAGCTGGGCGGCGAAGTCGTGTGCCTGGATGTCGCTGTTCTTCAGCGCCTTGATGAACTTGCGTTCCACTGGCTCGGCCAGGATCGCCTTGGGCAGGTAACTGTTGATGCGACCCGCCGGGTTGTTCTCGCACGGCGTGGTGAACACGCCCACGGCCAGGCGATCGCGTGCCTCGTTGGGCGACATCAGCAGCGAGGCCACCTTGTGGCACAGGCGGTCACTCGGGTACTGCGCGCGGCGGCCGAGCGGGAACACAAGCGCCCACAGCAGCCAGCCGATCGGACGGATCGGGAAGTTGCGCAACGCACCGGAGAACGCATTCTCGATCTTGAACACCGCATTGTGGATCGACCACGCCAGCAGGGGCTGGTCGGAGGCCGGACGGCCCTCGTCCTCGTAGCGCTTGAGCAGCGCGCTGGCGATGTACAGGTTGCTGAGCACGTCGCCGAGGCGGCCCGACAGCGACTCCTTGAACTTCAGCTTGCCACCCAGCAACAGCATCGAGGTGTCGGCCATGAGCGCCAGCGCCGCGGAGTAGCGGTTGAGCTTGCGGTAGTAGCGCCGGGTGTAGGTGTCGCCGGGAGCCTTGCCCACCTTTGCACCTGAGAGGCCGAACCACAGCGAGCGCACCGCGTTGGAGATCGCGAATCCGATGTGCCCGAACAAGGCCGCATCGAAATCGCGCAGGCGCGCGGACGCATCCGGGTTGGTCGCGGCCTTCATTTCCTTCAGCACCCACGGGTGGCACAGGATCGCGCCCTGGCCGAAGATCATCAGCGAGCGCGTCATGATGTTCGCGCCTTCCACCGTGATGGCGATCGGCGACGCCTGCCACGCACGGCCGGCAAAGTTGCGCGGGCCGAGGATGATGCCCTTGCCGCCGATGATGTCCATCACATCCTTGGCGACTTCGCGGCCCATCTCGGTGCAGTGGTACTTGGAGATGGTGGAGGGCACCGCCGGCAACTCGCCGCGTGCCACCGCCGCGGCCGAAGCCTCGGCCAGGGCACTGACGGTGTACGCATTGCCGCCGATGCGCGCCAGCGCCTCTTCCACGCCCTCGAAGCGACCGATCGACAGGCCGAACTGCTTGCGGATGCGTGCATAGGCGCCCGTGGTGACCGCGCCAATCTTGGAGCCGCCGCTGGCGGTGGAGGGCAGGGTGATGGAGCGGCCGATGGACAGGCACTCCACCAGCATCTGCCAGCCCTTGCCAGCCATCGCTTCGCCACCAATCAGCTGGCTGAGCGGGATGAACACGTCCTTGCCGCGCACCGGGCCGTTCTGGAACGGACTATTGAGCGGCATGGCGCGGCGACCGACCTCCACGCCGGCGGTGTCACGCGGCAGCAACGCCAGGGTGATGCCGATGTCCTCCTTGTCACCGATCAGCCCGTCCGGGTCATACATGCGGAAGGCCAAGCCGATCAGCGAGGCGACGGGTGCAAGCGTGATGTAGCGCTTGTCGAAAGTGAGCTTGACGCCGACCACGCGCGCGCCGTTCCAGTCGCCCATGCAGACGATGCCGTAGTCCGGGATCGAGGTGGCGTCGGAACCGGCCCACGGACCGGTCAGCGCGAAGCAGGGCACCTCGCGGCCATCGGCCAGGCGCGGCAGGTAATAGTCCTTCTGCTCCTGGGTGCCGTAGTGCATCAGCAACTCGGCCGGGCCCAGCGAGTTGGGCACGCCCACGGTGGAGCTGACCACCGAGGAGATGGAGGCCAGCTTCTGGATCACCTTGTGGTTGCCCAGCGCCGTGAAGCCCAGGCCGCCATACTCCTTCGGCACGATCATGCCGAAGAACTTGTTCTTCTTGATGTAGTCCCACAGCGCGGGCGACAGGTCGGCGTCGACGTGGGTGATCTGCCAGTCATTGGTCATCCGGCACAGCTCTTCCACCGGGCCATCGAGGAAGGCCTGTTCGTCCGGGCGCAGTGTCGGCTTGGGCTGGTTGGCGAGCACGTCCCAGTCCGGTTTGCCGGAGAACAGCTGGCCTTCCCAGCCCACCGTGCCGGCTTCCAGCGCCACGCGCTCGGTTTCCGAAAGCGGCGGCAGGATCTTGGTGTAGAAGCCCAGCAGCGGCTTGGTGATGAAGGGCAGGCGGATCTGCGGCAGCAGCAGTGGCACCGCGATCAGCGCGACGAGGGCACCCGCGACCACGGTGGCGGTGCCGTTGGCACCCAGCAACCAGCAGGCCACGAGGACCGCGGCGGTCAGTGCCGCCCAGACAGCCAGGCGAAGGCGGTGGTAGGCCGCGATCGCGCCAACCAGCAGGAAGGCGAGGAAAGGTACGGCGATGCTCATCGTGGTGCTCCGGCGGGCGCCTGGCCCGCTGCTTCAGACAGGGTCGATGTGAAGGTCCGGCGGCACAGGTCCAATGTGGGTCCGAAAGGAGAGGGGTGCAACCGCAGGTCGCCCTCACTCATTCAAACGCTGGCATCAAACAAGTACCATACGACCGAGTATGGAATCGCCGATTTACCCCTGTCAACTGGTCCGATGGTGCACTGCAATACTGCTTTGGCCCAAGCCGACCGTTTAGAATTGTCAGATGAACGATGCTGAATTGAGCAAGCCCGAGCGCAGCGGGCGCCTGAGCGCCGACGACTGGGCCCAGGCCGCGCTGGACATGATTGCCGAGCAGGGTGTCGCAGCCGTGGCGGTGGAACCGCTGGCCCGTCGCCTTGGCGTCACCAAGGGCAGCTTCTACTGGCACTTCCCGTCGAGGGATGCGTTGCTGGTCGCCGCGCTGGAGCGTTGGGAAAAGCTGGAACTGGAGACCGTCTGGGGCCAGCTGGAAGCGGTGCCCGACCCGCGCCAGCGCCTGCGTGCCCTGTTCGAAATGGTCGCGCACGAGTTCAAGTCGCACGTCATCTATTCCGAACTGCTCAAGGCGGCGGACAACCCTGCCGTCCAGCCGGTCATCGGCCGGGTGTCCGAGCGCCGCCTGGACTACCTGACCGCCGCGTTCCGCCAGGCCGGATTGGCCCGAACGGACGCCCAGCACCGCGCGCGCCTGGCCTATTCGGCCTACGTCGGGTTCCTGCAGCTCAACCTGCAGCTGCACCAGACCCGCATGCAACACGATGAGTTCGAGGCCTATGTCGAGCACATGATGGCCACGCTCATCCCCGCCGCCTGAATTTTTCCTGTTAGTTCCGCCCGCAAGGGCCGGAGGAGTATCCGTGAACGCATCCACCCAAGACCTTTCCTTCTCCTCGACCGTCGAAGGAGGGGCCGGCGGCAGCCGCCTGCCGGCGTTGAACGACTGGGTGGCCCAGGTCGCGGCGCTGACCCGTCCGGCCGCGATCCACTGGTGCGATGGCAGCGATGCCGAGAACGAGGCGCTCACTGCCCGGATGCTGGCCGATGGCACCCTGCACAAACTCAACGAAGAGACCCATCCGGGCAGCTACCTGCACCGCTCGCACCCGGATGACGTCGCCCGCGTGGAGCACCTGACCTTCGTCTGCACCACGCACCACGAGGACGCGGGCCCGAACAACAACTGGATGGCGCCGGAAGAGGGCCATGCCGAGATGGACGCGCTGTTCGATGGCTGCATGCAGGGCCGCACCATGTACGTGATCCCGTACTGCATGGGCCCGATCGATTCGCCGCTGTCGCGTTGCGGCGTCGAGATCACCGACAGCCCGTACGTGGTCGCCAACATGCGCATCATGACCCGCATGGGCGCCCCGGCGCTGGCGCGCATCGAGCGCGAGGGCACGTTCGTGAAGGGCCTGCACTCCATCGGCGAGCTGGACCCGAACCGCCGCTTCATCATGCATTTCCCCGAGGAACTGACGATCAAGTCGTACGGCTCGGGCTACGGCGGCAATGCGCTGCTGGGCAAGAAGTGCCACGCACTGCGCATCGCGTCGCACCAGGCCAAGTCGGAAGGCTGGCTGGCCGAACACATGCTGATCCTCGGCATCGAGAACCCGCAGGGCGAAACCCACTACGTTGCCGCGGCCTTCCCGTCGGCCTGCGGCAAGACCAACCTGGCCATGCTGATCCCGCCGGAGGGCTACCGCAACGCCGGCTGGAAGGTGTGGACCATCGGCGACGACATCTGCTGGATGCGCCCGGGCGCCGACGGCCGCCTGTACGCGATCAACCCGGAGGCCGGCTTCTTCGGCGTGGCCCCGGGCACGTCGCGTAACTCCAACGCCAACGCGCTGGCGTCGATCCAGAGCAGCACCATCTTCACCAACGTGGGCGTCACCGCCGACAACCAGCCGTGGTGGGAAGGTCTTGAGAATGGCCAGACGCCGGTGATCGACTGGCGCGGCAACCCGTACGACCCGGCCAAGGGTCCCGCGGCGCACCCCAACTCGCGTTTCACCGTGAGTGCCAAGCAGTGCCCGTCGTACTCCCCGATGGCCGAGGACCCGCAGGGTGTGCCGATCTCGGCGATCGTGTTCGGCGGCCGCCGCGCATCGCTGGTGCCGCTGGTGTTCGAGGCCCGTGACTGGACCCACGGCGTTCTCGTCGGTGCCGCGATGGGCTCCGAAACGACCGCCGCCGCCACCGGTGCGGTTGGCGTGATGCGCCGCGACCCGATGGCGATGAAGCCGTTCTGCGGCTACAACTTCGCCGACTATTTCAGCCATTGGCTGTCGTTCGACAAGGAAGGCGCCCAGCTGCCGAAGGTCTTCCACGTCAACTGGTTCCGCAAGGGCGACAACGGCAAATTCCTGTGGCCGGGCTTTGGCGACAACCTGCGCGTGCTGGAGTGGATGATCCAGCGCGTGAAGGGCGAGGCCGACGCGGTCGAGACGCCGATCGGCGCGCTGCCTGCGGAAGGCGCGCTCAATCTGGACGGCATCACGCTGGACGAGGAGGCCAAGGCCAAGCTGTTCGGCTTCGACCGCGCCGCGTGGGAGGCTGAATTCGCCAGCATCGGCGAATACCTGGACGAGTACGGCCCGCGCATGCCGCAGGCGCTGAAGGATGAGCAGCAGCGCATCGCAGGACTGTTGGCCGACTGACGCATGCAAGGCTCGGACGCCGCTTCGCCGCCGCTGGTGCCCTCGCGCGAGGTGCTGATCGACGGCCTGCGCCTGAAGGTGTTCGACGGCTACCTGGAAAGCGCGGGCGCGCATTTTGAAGCGCTTTCCAAGGCGGGCTTCACCCGGACCGAGGTGGCCCGCCCGGACACGGTGGGATACAAGCACTGGGTCAACGAAGTGAGGTTGGAGGCCCTGGTGCGCCAGCCGATCTTCGAGCTCAGCATGCGGGCCACGCAATCTTTCGCCCAGACCGGGGAAACCTTCCGGCCTTACCGGGCCTACACCAATGTCGCCAGTTACGGTGACATGCTGTTCACCCACACTGACTGCCTGCCGGGCATGGGCGACCTGACGGCCCTCTGGTACATCTGCGATGAGTGGGACATCGAGTGGGGCGGCGAGACGGTCTTCTATGACCAGCACGGCGAACTGGTAGCGGCGGCGCGGCCACGTCCGGGGCGCCTGGTGGTGTTCGATGGGGCGATCCTCCATGCGGGGCGTCCTCCCAGCCGGATCTGCTACAAGCCGCGCTACACCTTTGCGATCAAGTTCGAGCGGATCACCCGATGACGGCGGTGGGCGCAGTGCGGGCCGCGGTCGACTGGTCGAACCCGGCATGGTTTGCCGCTGACCTGGACGTTCGCGGTGGGCGGATCGCGATGCTGCGGATCGAGCCGGACGTGGTGGAGCGCTCCACCTTCATGGACACGCGTATCGCGGCAGACCTGAGGCAATCCCTGCCGTTTGGTGCGGCAGACGTCCCAAGCCACTTGGACGAAGTGCCGCCGCCTGCCTGGCTCTTCCATACGTCGTTCTGTGGCTCGACGCTGCTGTCCCGCGCACTGCACGATCACCCGCGCACCGTGGTCTACCGTGAGCCGCTGGTGTTGCGACGCTTGGCCGATGCCCGCCAAGAGGGGCTGACGCTGGGCTCATGGGTCAAGACGTGCACGGAGCTGCTCGCGCGCCCGTGGATGCCGGGTGGCGGGATCGTGGTCAAGCCCACGCATGGTGCGCTGAACATCGCGGCAGACCTGATGACCGCGGTTCCGGGCGCCCGGGCCGTCGCGGTTACGTCCTCGCTCGAGGATTTCCTGGTCTCCCATTTCAAGAAGCCCCGCGAAACGCTGCTCATGGTGCCGGAGCTGTGCAAACGGCTGCTGGGCGTGGCCAGTACCGCGCCGAACTATCCCGAAGCGGCGCTTGCTCCGCCGTCGCTGCTGGCCGCGGTCGGGCTGCAGTGGGCGCTGCAGCGCGAAGTGCTGCTGGATATTGCGTTGGCCCATCCAGATCGGCTTCGCATCGTGGACATGCATCGGCTGCTCGAATCGTTGCCGGAAGTGGCGCAAGCATTCCTTGCGTGGACGCGAATCGGGCATGACGCCGGAACCGTGCGGTCTCGCGCCATCCAGATCGCCGGCCAGCATGCCAAGGCGCCGGGGCGAGCGTTCAACGCGCGGGACCGGGAAAAGGAGTCACAGATGCTCAGGCACGCGTATGCCGGCGAACTGGCCGCCGCGATGCAGTGGGTGGAAACCCAGATCCTGCCGCATGTGCGCCCCGGCGCCGTCGAGCTCGCATCGGCCGAGTTCGCGTTGTGAGCGGACAGGCCGACCGGCACTGGCAGGAGGGTGAGCGCGCGGTGGCGTCGGGCAACCTCGCGATGGCCCGGCGTGCCTATGCCGCAGCGCTGGCCGAGGCGCCGAGACATGTGCCCTCGCTGCTGGGAATGTCGCAAGTGGCAGGGCGACTTGGCAGCCACCGGGAAGCGCTTGCGGCCACGATGGCCGCATTCCATGCTTCCCCACAGGCCGCTCCGCTCCTGTTCGGGTTGGCCCGCCGGCTTCGGCACTTCAACGAATACGAAGCGCTTTGCGAATGCCTCGCTCACCCACGGTTCGCGGCGGATGCGCCGGCCCAGGCGATGGCCGAGGCCGCGGTCATGCTCAGCTCCATCGGTGCGAATTCCCAGGCCAGGGCGCTTGTGGAAAAGGCGATCCAGAAGGCTCCCGGGCACGCGGCCTCCCATTACGTCCGTGGCAACCTGCGGGCCTTTGCCGGTGAGTTCGAATTGGCGGACGAGGACTATGCGCGCGGCCTGACACTGGACCCGCGCCTGTTCCAGTGCTCGTGGATGCGCGCGGGTCTGCGCACCCAGACCGCGACCTCCAACCATGTCGACCTGCTTCGACGACAGCTGCGGTCCGCGACGCCCGGCGGGATGGGCGAGGTCTACCTCCAGTACGCCCTCCACAAGGAGTTGCATGACCTGGGCGACTACGCCGAGGCATGGATAGCCCTGGAAAAGGGCAATGCGATCAAACGCAGCCTGGTGAAGTTTGATGCCGGCGAGAGCGAGCGTCTTCTCGCTGGGCTGGCCGAGCTCTGCGATCGCACCTTCTGTACTTCGGGCGGGCAGGCCTCGCAGGGCGCGACGCCCATCTTCATCGTAGGCATGTACCGTTCGGGCACGACGCTGCTCGAGCGTATCCTGGCCGGCCATGACGAGGTTGCGGACGCGGGTGAGACCTACGCCTTCGCAGAGCAGATGCGTCGGGCCACTGACCATGCCACGAGCGGTCCGCTGGACGGCGAGCTGCTGCGCCGGGCCCGGGAGTGCGATTACGCCGCCGTCGGGCGCGGGTACGCCGACGCGTCGCGATGGCTGTCGCGGGGCAAGGGATGGTTCACCGAGAAATTGCCGGCCAACTTCCAGCTGATGGGGTTCATCGCCAAGGCGGTGCCGTCGGCCCGGTTCCTGCACATGCAGCGCGACCCGATGGATACGTGCTTCTCGAATCTGCGCACCCTGTTCTCGGATGCCGCCGCGTATTCCTATCGCCAGGATGAACTGGTGGGGTACTACAAGGGGTACCGTCGCCTGATGGATCACTGGCGCGACGTCCTACCCGGGCGGATGCTGGATGTGGACTACCGGCAACTGGTGCTTGAGCCCGAAGTGCAGGCCCGTCGGATCGCGGATTTCTGTGGGCTGGACTACCGCCCGGCCATGGTCGAGGTGCAGCGTGAAGGCGGCGACGTGGCGACCGCCAGCGTTGCACAGGTTCGGGGCGGGATCAGTACGCAGCGACGCGAGGCGTGGAGGCCCTACGAAGCCTGGCTGGGCCCCATGATCGAAGGCCTCAGGGATCCTTGCTGCCAAACCAGCAATTGAATGCGACGGTGATGCGCTCGTCGTCCCCGTGGAAGGGCAGCACCTCGTGCTGCACCCAGGAGGGGAACAGCACCAGCTGCCCCGGCTGAAGGCGGATGCTCCAGGTACCGTGGTGGTACGGTGCACGCAACTTGGCGTTGCCGGCATCCATGAAATAGTTGCTGTAATGATGCGGGTTGTGGAAGCGCAGCACGCCCGATTCGGGATAGTCCTCTGGCGTCGTGCCGGGATCCACGCAGTACACCCCCGACCACGACGCCATGGGATGGGTGTGCAGGATCGTGAACCCGCCCTTGCGGGTGACGTGATACCAGGTGTGTGAGTAGATCTGCAGCGCTGCCATTTCACGCGCGCCGTAACCGTTGAGCTCGGCAATGGCCTGGCCCAGGGACTCCCAGCAGAAGCGCTTCAGTTCCTGCACGCACGCCTCCGGCCAGGAGAACAGCTCGAAGTCGCTCTCGAACACGCCGCGTTGCTGTTTCAGGGACGGATGGGGATTGGCATAGCGCGTGCCCTCCGCTTCCCGGGCCAGCAGGAGCTGCTTGAGTTCCCCATTGAGCGCTTCGGCGTTCGGATGTCGCCGTTGGCCGAAGGGGACGGAAAAGGCAGGGTAGATCTCGACGGTCATGGTGGTGACTGACGTGGCGGGGGTCCGGAAAAAACTACGGCCCCTTTCGGGGCCGTAGCAGAATACCTCGTTCAGCCAGATTAGAACTTCTGGTTGTACTGCAGGTAGATGTAACGACCCGGGATTTCATACTGCGGGTCGAAGCTGTTGGCGAACGTCGAGAACGACACCGGCGGCTGCTTGTCGAACGCGTTGTTCACGCCCAGGGTGATGCGGGCGTTCCACGGCGCCTTCCAGTAACCGGTGATGTCGTGGTACGTGACGCTGCCGATGCGGTTCTCGGCGGCGTTCACCGGGTTGCCATCTTCGTCCTCGACGTAGCGGTCCGGATCCGAGCACAGGTCGCCGAAGCCGTAGTCAACCATGAACTGGCAGTCTTCGGTCTGGTTCGAGTAGAAACGCGAAGCCCAGGTGGCACCGAAGTCGCCCATTTCCCAACGGGCCATCAGGTTGCTGCGGATGCGCCAGTAGTTGTCACGGTCGTAGTACTCGCCGACCAGGTTGTTGCCGTCGCTGTTGTTCTCGAAGTGGGACATGTAGGTGCTGTCCCAGGTGAAGCTGAACTTGCCGAAGGAGGTTTCCGGCAGACGGTAGTTGACCGTCATGTCGTAGCCTTCCACTTCAGTGGTGGCGAAGTTCACGCCCGAGGACAGCAGGAAGTCGATGTTGCCACCGGCGCCGCGGGTGTAGTTGCCGCAGAACGCGGTCTCACCGTCACGAATGCAGCGGTTGAGGATCGTCTGGCCACCGAAGCCGGAGATGGCGTCGGTCAGCTCGATCTTCCACCAGTCCAGCGACATGTCGAAGCCTTCGATGAAGCCCGGGTTCCACACCAGACCCAGGGTGCGGGTCTCGGACTTCTCCGGCTGCAGGTTCGGGTTGCCGCCGGTGCTGATGCGGATCTGCGAGTTGCCCTGGTCATAGCCACCGACCGGCACGCCCTGCGCGTGGCAGCGGGCCTTCTGTTCCGCGGTCAGGCCGTTGTAGCCGCCACCGAAGGTGGTCGAGCACGGGTCGGCAATCTGCGGGAACGAGTCGGACACGCCCTGGTACAGCTCGGCGATGGACGGGGCGCGGAAGCCTTCCGACCAGTTGCCGCGGATCATCAGGTCTTCGATCGGACGCCACTTGAAGCCGAACTTGGCATTGGTGGTGTCGCCGAAGTTGCTGTAGTCCGAGTAACGGCCGGCGATGCTGAACTCCAGCTCCTTGGCCAGCACGACGTCACGCAGCAGCGGGATCGCGAACTCGAGGTAGGCTTCCTCGACGCTGTAACCGCCAGCCGTCGGGGTACGGGCGTTGCCCGTGGTCTGGCCGGCCGAGATCAGGGCGTCCGGAGCGTCAAAGCCCGATTCCTCGCGGCGCTCAACGCCAGCCGCGAACGAGAACATGCCGCCCGGCAGTTCGAAGATCTCGCCGCTCACGTTGGCGAAGTACTGCTTCATCTCGTAGCCGAAGTTGTCGTGCGCTTCGAACGAGGTGTAGGCCAGCATTTCCGGCGTGATCGAACCGACGCCGCCCAGCAGGTTCATCGGGACGCAGCCCGGAATCACGCTGCCACCCAGCGAGGTGACGCACACCGGCACGCCGTTGCGGATCTCGGACGGGCCAAGAGCGGCCTTCAGTGCGGCAACGTTGAACAGACCGAACGTGGTGTCGGACTGGTCATTGCGGCCGTACACCATGCCCGCATCCCACGAGAAGAAGCGGTCGGCGAACTCGAAGCTGCCTTCCAGGCCACCGGTGAACGCGTAGGTGTCGATGTTCTGGTTGAAGGAGCGACCACCGGTCTCCACGGCGCGGCGCTGGATGCGCGACACCGGACGGCCGAACGGGTTGTAGATGCTGTCCGCGCTGATGTGCACGGTGCGGGCCTGGACGCCAGCGCCCGGGCCGGTGCCCAGCACGATCGGCATCGCCGCGAGCAGCTGCTCCGACTTGCGGTTGTTGTAGGTCGCCTGCACGAAGGCGCTGACGTCGTCGGTCAGGTTGAGCGAAGCGCGACCGAAGATCGAGATGCGCTCCTGCGGGGTGACCAGGTAGTTGTCCGGGGCGAAGTTGTAGATGTCCGCCGGGATCAGGAACGGACGCCACGCACTCGGGGTGGAACCCGGGTTGTACGTGAAGGTACCGCCAGCGCCGTTCGGCTGCGTCTGGGTGCCCGAGCAGGCGCCCGAGACCGGGTTCACCGTGCCGTTGCAGACCGCGAAGCGGCCGTCCGGCGAGGTGGAGCTGCCGAACGAGGTGCCGGTGCCCCACAGCGGGACCGACGAGATCTCGCGGTCGCCCGCCATAACCGGCTCTTCCTTGACGTAACCCGCGCCGAACATGGCGCTGAAGCGGTCGTCGGCGGTGCCGATGGTGATGTCGTACGACTGGCGGGTGCCGTCACCCTTGTCGAACTGACCGAAGTGCGCATTGGCTTCCGCGCCCTGGTACTTGTCGCGCAGGATCACGTTGACCACGCCGGCGATGGCGTCCGATCCGTAGATGACCGAGGCGCCGTCCTTCAGGACTTCGATGCGCTCGACCATGGCGGTCGGGATGGTGTTCAGGTCGACCGCGCCACCGAGACCGGTGCCGCCGACCCAACGACGGCCGTTGACCAGCACCAGGGTGCGGCTCGAGCCGAGGTTACGCAGGCTGACGCGGGTTTCGCCGTTGCCGCCGTTGTTGTAGGTGGTGTTGAGGGTCGAGCCGTTGGACGTGATGTTCTGGATCACGTCACCGACCGAGGTCAGGCCCTGGGCCTGGATGTCGGCGCGGTCGAGGGTGAAGATCGGCTGCGAGGTTTCGACTTCGGCGCGCTTGATGCGCGAGCCGGTCACTTCGATGCGATCCAGGGTGGTGGTCTCTTCCTGCTGGGCTTCCTGCGCAAACGCAACGCCGGTGCCCGCAGTGCCGACGACGAGCGCGAAGGAAATCGCGTCGCGCAGCTTGTTGGTCTTAAAGGTCATCTCTCTCTCCAAGTGAAGGCTTGGTAATTCCCATGGGAACCTCACCAGTGGAGTCAAGAAAGACACCAAATCCGGCAAGGCCGTCCGGATAGTAGCCCCCTTGGAGCGAAAATTAAAGTGTCGTTAACAAATGCGAAGGCCGCCCTCACGGGCGGCCTTGTTTGCCTTGAAAATCAATGCTTTAAGGGTGCATGCACACCCTCGTCATGCCCGTCTCGCGACTTATCGCGGTGCCGCCAGCGTGAAAATTTTGTCAGAGGTCCTGCTCGTACCGCACATACGGCACGGTACCTTCATTGTCGCCCTGGTTGCGGGGGGCAAACGGATTCCGGCCGCGGGTCACCACGTTCTCGGCGCCGACGGTCAGCTGGCCGCTCCATGGGGTGCGCCAGGTCAGGCCCACGCCGAGCCCTTCCCAATGGCCGGGCTGGCTTGGGGTTTCAACCACGCGGCCGATGATGTTGGCGCTGAAGGCGCCCTTGCCCGCGCCGATCGTCAACGACCGGGTGGTCCACTGGTCGGCCAGTTCCGTGCTGGCCTGGCCGACCGGAATGAGCGTGGCGCGTGCCCACGTGCCGCCAATGGAGACCGTGGCTTCCGACCCGATGTGCTTCTGGCCGTAGACCGTCAGGGTGTTCTGCTCGAGTTTGCTGGACCGGGCATTGGGCGTCAGCCACGCCGGGAGCGAGTCGCGCCCGGTGCCCAGCGCCACGCCAATGCGGCCCGCCGCGCGGGTCAGGGTGGCTCCCACGGTGCCTTGGCGGCTGCCACGCCCGCTGCGGTCCTGGTCGAGGGACGCCAGCATGCAATGGTTGGCCAGGTTGCCGATGGCGTTGGATAGGCCGGTCTTGCGGTCGCAGACCAGCCCGAGCGTATCGCCGGTCTCCAGGCCAAATGCGGCGTCCAGCGAGGATTGGCCAACGCGCCACCGGGCACCGGCGACGGGAGTCGTCGTGGGCTCCAGCAGCAGGTAAGCCTCGACCTTGCCGCTGGCGTTGTTCAATACGGGGAGGACCGCGGCCTTTTCACCCTGAGCCGGGGTGCGGGCCTTGGACTGCGCGTGCGCGCCCGTGGCCACGCCCAAGGCGAGCATCAGGGTCAGCGACAGTGGCAGCAGGCGCGGATACATGGTGTACGTATCGACCGGTGCGGATCGACGAAGTTCCCCTAAGTCTGGAGCCAGACTTTAACGAATTTATACTTCCTTAACAATCACGCCGTCACAGAATGGGCACTTGCTGCCGCTGCGGGACACTACTGGGGGCGTTCGGGCGCCTCATGGGTGCCTTGGGCCGCGTCCAGCAGGTTCTCGATCTCGTGGGAGCTGAGACGATACTCTTCCCCGCAGAACTCGCAACGTACCTTGGCCTCACCATCGGCCGCGGCCGCGCGGGCCTCGTCGGCGCCCAGCGAGACCAGCATCGACTCCACCCGTTCGCGGGAGCAGGAGCAGGCGAACCGCAAAGGTCGCGAGCCCAGCAGGCGGACGTCCTCCTGGTGGAAGAGGCGGGTGAGCAGCGTCGACGTGTCGCACGCCAGCAGTTCGTCCGGCCCCAGGGTGTCGAACAGGGCGCCCACGTGGTTCCAGCCCTCGGCGTCTCCCTCGTCCCCGGGCAGCTTTTGCAGCATCAGCCCCGCCGCGCGCTGGTCGTCGACGGCCAACAGCAGGCGCGTGGGCAGCTGTTCGGACTGGCGGAAGTAACCTTCGAACGCACCGGCCAGCGAGTCGGTGTCCAGCGCCACCAGGCCCTGGTAGCGAATTGGCTCGCGGTTGCCAAACGCGGGGTTCTCGATGGTGATGGCCAGGATCGCGTCGTCACCCAACGCGCGCAGGTCGCGCGAGACCGGGCCGTCGCCACTTAGTTGGGCAATGCCGCGCAGGGTGCCCGCCGCCGTGCATTCGGCGAACAGCGTGCGTAGCACGGTCTGGCTGCGCAACTGCACGGAGAGGCGGCCTTCGACTTTGGCATGGCCGGTGAACAGTGCGGCGGCCGCGGATGCTTCGCCCAGCAGCGCCACTGCCGAGGCGGGCGGTATCACCCCTTCCTGCGGGCTGCCGGTGGCGCGCTGGCGGATCTGCTGCCAGGTTTCGTCCAGGTGCACGAGCACGCCGCGGACCCCGGCATCCTCGATCAGGAAGCGGGTGAGCTGGTCGCGGTCGTCGGGGGAGGAAGCGGGGTCGGTCATGGGGGCGCTCATGCTGGGGGCGCGCATCGCGGATAATGCGGACTGGCGCGCGGGACAGATGGCGCGGACATGGGGGCGATGCCTTGGTTGTGCAAGATGTGGGGGGTGCGGTGAAAGGAAGGTCGACGCGACAGAGGCGGTTGCGGTGGCGGCGCTGGCTGGTCGCGTTGCCGCTGTTGTTCGTGCTGGCAACCGTGTTGCAGGTAGTGGTGCTGCGGTTCGTGGACCCGCCCTTCAGTGCGTTCATGGTGGCCAGGCAACTGGAGGCTTGGGGCGAGGGCGACTGGCGGTTCCGCGTCGCGTACGACTGGCGAGACCTGGAGGACATCTCCGCACATGTGCCCCTGGCCATGGTGGCGGCGGAGGATCAGCGGTTCGCAGAGCACTTCGGCTTCGACCTCAAAGCCATCGAAAAAGCGCACAAGAGCAATGCGCGTGGGCGCAGGGTGCGCGGTGGCAGCACCATCACCCAGCAGGCAGCCAAGAACCTGTTCCTGTGGCAGGGCAGCAGCCGGCCTTCCCGCTGGGTGCGCAAGGGCGTGGAGGCCTGGTACACGTTGTTGATCGAGGCCCTGTGGCCCAAGCACCGCATCCTGGAGGTGTACGTCAACATCGTCGAACTGGGCGATGGCGTGTATGGCGCCCAGGCAGCGGCGCGCACCTTCTTCAACAAGAACGCATCGCGGTTGGCGCCGGCAGAAGCAGCGCGCATGGCGGCGGTGTTGCCGAGTCCGCGCCGCTACAGCATTGCCCGGCCGGGACCCTACGTGCAGCGGCGCAGCCGGGCGATCCAGCGGCAGATGCGCTACATCGGTGGTGCCGCGTACCTGCGTGAATTGGATTGAAGCCGGGGTGGTCGTCGCGTCCCGACGCGGGTCGCGGTTTTCGCAATGGGCGTTTGCCGGGAGGCGCGGGTAACATCCCCGCATGACCCGGGATCATCTGACCATCGTCGTCGCGGCCTACAATGAGGCCGAGAGCCTGCCATTGCTGCACCCACGCCTGCTGGCGGTGATGGATGCGCTGGAGGCGGACGCCAACCTCGCCTGCCGCGTGCTGTACGTCGACGATGGCAGCCGTGACGGGACGTGGGCGGTGATGCAGCAGCTTGCAGCTGCCGACGGTCGGGTGGCGCTGCTGCGGCTGTCACGCAACTTCGGCAAGGAGCTGGCGCTCACCGCAGGCCTGGACCGGGTGGAGCGGGGGGCGGCACTGATCCTGGACGCCGACGGGCAGGACCCGCCGGAGCTGATTCCCGAGTTCGTGGCCAAGTGGCGCGAGGGGTACGACGACGTGCATGGCACGCGCCTGGAGCGGGACGGCGAGGGCTGGCTCAAGCGCGCCACCGCGCACCTGTTCTATCGGGTGATCGGCCGGCTTTCGAGGACGCCGATCCCGGCCGACACGGGCGACTTCCGCCTGTTGTCGCCGCGCGCACTGGCGGCATTGCAGCAGTTGCGCGAGCGCAACCGTTTCATGAAAGGCCTGTTCGGGTGGGTGGGTTACAACCGTTTCGCGCTGCCGTACCACCGGGAGGCGCGCAATGCGGGGCAAAGCAAGTTCAACTTCTGGCGGCTGTGGAACCTGGCGCTGGAGGGGATCACGAGCTTCACCACCGCGCCGCTGCGGTTGGCGACCTACCTGGGTCTGCTCACTGCGCTGGTGGCCTTCTGTTATGGCCTCTGGGTGGTGGCGAAGGCGTTGCTATGGGGTGATCCGGTCGCCGGTTGGCCCAGCATGATGGCGGTCATCCTGTTCCTGGGCGGGGTGCAACTGATCGCGCTGGGCGTGATCGGCGAGTACCTCGGGCGCCTTTACGACGAGTCCAAGCAGCGGCCGCTGTACCTGGTGGACAGCTGGCGACCGGAGACAGGAGTATCCTCGGAGCCAAGCCCCGTCGGAGGAGTCGGTCATGCGTACCGTTCGGCACCTGCTGGAAGCGAAATCGGCTGACATCTATTCCATTGCGCCCCACGCACCGGTCATTGACGCGGTGCGGCTGATGGCCGAGCGCAGCATCGGCGCGCTGCTGGTCATGGAGGGGGCGCGGCTGGTGGGGATCGTGTCCGAGCGCGACTACGCGCGAAAGGTCGTGTTGCAGGGGCGCGCGTCCGCCGACACGCCGGTATCGGCGATCATGACTTCGCAACTGGTCACTGTCCGTCCGGAGGACACGGTCGACTACTGCATGGCGATCGTGACGGACCGTCGCATCCGCCACTTGCCGGTGATGCGCGGCCAGGAACTCGTGGGGCTGGTGTCAATCGGAGATCTGGTGAAGGCCGTGATCGAGGACCAGCAGGTCGAACTGGACCAGCTGCAGCGGTACATCACGTCCTGACGCGTTTCCCCACGCGTTTAGCCGTGCGGCAGCACCTGCGCCGTCACCGCGATGAAATGGCAGACGCTGCCGGCAATGACGAACAGGTGCCAGATCGCGTGCGAGAAGCGCACGTTGGGCCGGTGGTAGAACACCGTGCCCAGGGTATAGGCGACGCCGCCGGCGATCAGCCAGCCGAACGTCCAGTCGTCCAGGGCCTGCAGCAGAGGCTTGATCGCCACGATCACGAGCCAGCCCATCGCGACGTAGAGCGCGGTCGAAAGCAGCTTGAACCGGCCGGTGAAGAACAGCTTGAACACCACGCCCCCGATCGCCAGGGCCCAGATCGTGCTGAACAGTGCCCATCCCCACGGGCCGCGCAAACCAATGAGGGTGAACGGGGTGTAGGTGCCGGCGATCAGCAGGTAGATGGCGCAGTGGTCGAAGACCTTCAGCCGCCCCTTCGCCACCGGGTGCTGGATGGCGTGATAAAGGGTGGAGGCGGTGTACAGCAGCAGGAGCGCCACGCCGAATACGATCGCGCTGGCCAGTTGCCAGCCGTCGCCGCGCATCGCGGCCAAGGTGATCAGGATGCCGCCGCCCGCCAGTGACGCCGCGGCGCCCACGCAGTGGGTCCAGGCGTTGGCCAGTTCCTCGCGCAGGTGGCGCTGGCGGGCCAGCAGTTCATCACTGGCCGACGCCTGTGGCGGCGAGGCTGAATGGATGTGGCTGGGCATCATGGGAGCAGCGTTCCGGAAAGCGCAGGAGCAGTGGCTCCAATCGCGACGCCTTGGGCGCCATCGTGGGGTTCCGCGCAGCATACCGCCGAAGGCGCCCGCCGCGTGGACCGGGCGCCCGTTTCCAACTCGATATCAGTCGATGCCAACCGCGTGAGCGTGCTCGCGCGTGGCCATGAACGTCACCGAGGGTGCACGCTCCTGCGCCAGTTGCAGGTTCACCCGTGTCGGCGCGAGGTACACCAGTTGCCCGGCGGCATCGAGCGCGAGGTTGAGGGCGTTCTTGTCGCGGAACTCCTCCAGCTTCTTGGCGTCGTCGCAGCGGATCCAGCGGGCGGTGGCCACCTGCACCTGCTCGAAGCTGGCATCCACGCCGTACTCGTCCTTCAGACGGTAGGCGACCACGTCGAACTGCAGCACGCCCACCGCGCCCAGGATCAGGTCGTTGCTCATGATCGGCTTGAAGAACTGCGTCGCGCCTTCTTCGCTGAGCTGGGCCAGGCCCTTCTGCAGTTGCTTGAGCTTGAGCGGGTCGCGCAGGCGGGCGCGGCGGAAAAGTTCGGGGGCGAAGTTGGGGATGCCGGTAAAGGCGATGTTCTCACCCTCGGTGAAGGTGTCGCCGATGGAGATGGTGCCGTGGTTGTGGATGCCGATCACGTCACCCGGGAACGCGCTCTCGGCGATCTCGCGGTCGCTGGCCATGAAGGTCAGCGCATTGGCCAGCTTCACTTCCTTGCCGCTGCGCGGGTGGAAGGCCTTCATGCCGGCGGTGAACTTGCCCGAGCAGATGCGCATGAACGCCACGCGGTCGCGATGCTGCGGGTCCATGTTGGCCTGGATCTTGAAGACGAAACCGGTGAGCTTGTCCTCGGTCGGCTGCACTTCGCGGGTGGTGGTGGCGCGCGGCTTGGGGGCCGGCGCGTGTTCGACGAAGAAGTCCAGCAGCAGCTGCACGCCGAAGTTGTTCACCGCCGAGCCGAAGAACACCGGGGTCTGTTCGCCGCGCAGGTAGGCGTCCATGTCGAAGGGGTGGCTGGCGCCTTCGACCAGTTCGAGCTGCTCGCGCAGCTCGGCCATGGCCGGCGCGCCGATCGCCGCCTCCACGCGCGGGTCGTCGATGGACGGGAAGATGGTGGAGTCCTGGCGGGTGAAGTTGCGGCCCTGTTCGTACAGGTGCACTTCGCCGGTGACCAGGTGCACCACGCCCTTCAGGCGCTGGCCCATGCCGATTGGCCATGTGATGGGCGCGCACTGGATCTTCAGCACGCTCTCGACTTCATCCAGCAGCTCGATCGGGTCCTTGCCCTCGCGGTCGAGCTTGTTGATGAAGGTCATGATCGGCGTGTCGCGCAGGCGGCACACCTCCATCAGCTTGATCGTGCGTTCCTCGACGCCCTTGGCGACGTCGATCACCATCAGCGCGCTGTCGACCGCGGTGAGCACGCGGTAGGTGTCCTCGCCGAAGTCGGCGTGGCCGGGCGTGTCGAGCAGGTTGACGATGCGGCCCTCGTACGGGAACTGCATCACCGACGAGGTCACCGAGATGCCGCGCTCCTTCTCCAGCGCCATCCAGTCCGAGGTGGCGTGGCGCGCGGCCTTGCGGCCCTTGACCGAGCCGGCCATCTGGATCGCGCCGCCGAACAGCAGCAGCTTTTCGGTCAGGGTGGTCTTGCCGGCGTCGGGGTGCGAGATGATCGCGAAGGTGCGGCGACGCAGGGCTTCGAGGGAAACTTCGGACATGGCGGGTTTCGGCGCCCGGAGTTGGGGGCGCGGGAAGGGAAGGCAGGGAAGTTGGAGATTATACCTGCGCGGGTGGCCGCGGCCGCAGCAGTGTCCGGCGGCCGTTCGTCAAGCGCTCAGCCGGTTGCGGTGGTGGATTTGTGCACCGCTGCACGGTTCGAACATCCCGTTGGGGCACCGGGTCAAGCCCGAGGCATGCTGGCCGTTACCGTTCTCGAACGCTTCATGCCTGCAGGAAAGGGGTCGTAGTGCGCATTGTCATCGTCGGGGAAGACACGGACCGAGCCGCGGAGTTCGACGAGCTCCTGTCGGATTTCGGACTGGATTGGCAGGTGGATTGGCAGCCTGCGGGTTCACCGGTGGAGCCCGCGACGACGCCGGTCGATGTGTTTGTGTGTGGCCTTCGTCCGGGCGGGGTCGCCGGCTCCGAGTTGCTGGCCCGGGTGGCGGTGCTGCACTCGCAGGCGGTGCGCATCCTGTTGCTGGACCAGGCGGCGAGCGCTGCCGGCGCGGACGTGGTGCAGGGGCTGGACGGTGCGCACCGTGTGCTGGGACGTCCGTTGGACCCCGCCGAGCTGGTGGCCGCGGTCGAAAGCGTCATCGATCTGCGCGATTTGCTCGACAACGAGGCGCTGAAGCACGCGGTCGGGCGCGTCAGCTCGCTGCCGCCGCCGCCCCGCTTGTACCTGGAGTTGACCCGCCTGTTGCGGGATCCGGACGCCAGCAACGCCGCCATTGCGCAGGTCCTGTCGCAGGATCCCGCGATTGCCGCCAAGGTGCTGCGCCTGTGCAACTCGGCTTACTTCTCCGGCGGGCGCGAGATCAGCGACATGCGGTCGGCAGTGGTGAGGTTGGGCCACCAGACCCTGCTGCGGCTGGTGCTGGCCAGCGAAGCCTTCGGCGTGCCGCAATTTGGCAGCAACCCGGTACGAGAGGCGATGCAGGACCGCGCATTGCGCACGTCGAACCTCGCGCGTCGGGTGCTGTCCGGGCCCAGTGCAGAACTGGCAGCGACCGCCGGCCTGTTGGCCGAGGTCGGCCGCCTGCTCCCGGGTGTGTCGTCCGGTGCGGCGGGCGAGACGGGCCCCCACTATGCGGAGGCGGGCGCTTACCTGCTGGGCCTGTGGGGTTTGCCGATGCCGATCGTGGAAGGCGTGGCGTACCACCATCGGCCGGCGCAATTGCGATCGGGTGGGTTCTGGGTGGCCGGGGCCGTGCATGTGGCCGCGGCGCTGGTGGCCGGCGAGACGCCCGACGAAGACTACCTGCGCTCGGTGGGCATGCTGGAACGCGTCCCACAATGGCGCGAGCTGGTGGAGCCATCCGCGCAGGGCGTGGCTGCCTGACGGGCGGCTGCCAGGGCGGGCGAGTCAGCGGCCCCCGGCAATGCGCAGCGGCCCGCCGGGGCCGCTCATCCGGAACCGGATCGACTCCAGCCGCATGCCGCGATTGACCTGTACGGCGAAGTGCAGGTGTGGGCCCGTCGTGAACCCGGTATTGCCTGAGAGCCCGATCTGCTGGCCGGCGGCGACGCGCTGGCCCACGCGCACCAGCACGCCCTCGCTCTTGAGGTGTGCGTACAGGCCCATGCTGCCGTCGTCGTGGACGATGCGCACGAAATTGGCCCGCCCGCCGTACTTCTCCTGGTTCAGTCCGGCTTTCTCGAAGTCCGACTCCACCTGCATCACGGTACCCGCGCGCGCCGCGAGCACAGGAGTGCCCACCGGGGCGGCAAAGTCGACCGCGTAGCGGTTCTGCAGGTCGCTGTGGCTGAAGCTGCCGCCAAACCCCTGGTCGATGCGGAACTGGCTCTGGCGCAGCGGCAGCCGGTACTCGACATCCAAGGGGCGGGCGCCGGGATCACCCGGCACGCTGTCCATCGCCAGTTCGAAATCGCCGCCACGGCTTGGATCGGCCACGTTGAGGGTGGTGACCAAGGTGCTGTTGCGAGCGGACACGACCTTGCGCGTGGGCAGGTGCGGGCTTCCTGCGACGTTGTTGACCCGGTTGAAATCCAGCGCCACCTCGATCGGGCCGCCCAGCGCATTGTCCGCCCAGGCCAGATAGCGGTCGCCGGAACGCTCCACGCGCAGGCGGGCGATAGCGGAGGGCTGGGCCGACACCGGGCTGACGATGATGCGCGCTGGCGCGGCCGTGGCGCCTTGCGGTACGTGGTCGCCGTAGTGCGTGACGCCGTTGCGATCCGTCCACTTGTACACCTTGGCCGCGTGGGCGACGCAGGCGCTGCCGATCAGGATCGCCGCAGCGGCCCACAGGGTCGGACGCTTCGAACAGGCCATGGTCAGCGCGTGCAATCAGCGGGCAGGTTGAACACGCGCGCGACCTCTTGCAGGTCGAACGCGGCGACCGCCTTGTCGTCGTGTACAGCAAACAATGCGCCGGCCGGAAAGGCCGCAGTCGTCGCCGCATGCAGGGCGATGCCATCCGTGTACGCGGTCACGTCGCCACGGAAACTGCCCACTGGCTTGAGCGTATGGCGCTCGAACAGGTGGAAGATCGCACGCGGCGCCAACTGATCGACGGCAATCCAATAGCCGGCGTCGCCTTGGCACCGCCATAGCGCAATGCCCTCCGCTTCCGCGCCAAAGCTTGCCTCGGGCAGTCGGCGGCCAGTGTACTGGCCCTCAAAGGTGTACTCGCGCAGCGTCGACAGGTGGCGGCGGTCTTCGTCGGCGATCAGCAGGCGGCGCGTGACCGGGTCGCCTGCGATCGACTCCACCATGCGAAGGGCGGTGTCCGGGTGCGTTTCGCCGAACGAGCCGGTATATCGGGCTTGCACGGAGTCGCCATTCTCGACGTTGACACGGAAGCGCCGCACGCGCTGGTTCAATTCCTCGAAGGGCGGGACTACGTCATAACGAGCACCGTTCATGAAACTGTCGGTGACATAGACGTCGAACTCACCCGGCGCGGCCTCGTCCACCCACAGGCCATACGGGCTGCGTAGCCGGTCGGCGCCGAACATGCCGGCGGGCGTGAACTCCGGCAGCGTGAACACCTGAACGCGGTGGTTGTCGCGTTCCACCACGAACAGCAGGTCGCCTTGCACGGCGACGCCATTGGGTCGGTTGAACTGCGCGATGCCCTTGCCAGGTTCGCCGAAGCTGCGCATCTGTGCGCCGGTATCGCCATCGAGCACGAGCAGGCGATGGGAGGTCTTGGCAGTGGCGATGACCCAGGTGCGTCCGTCTTCGGCGGGCCAGGTCGCGAGGGAATCGAGCTCCTCGCCCAGAGCTTCCGGTGAGACAAACGTCTCGGGAATCAACTGCGCCTCAGGCGCCGCAACATGGCGGGCGTGGTCACTGGTGGCGGAGGAGTTCCGGACCGGTGCGGTGGAGCAGCCTGCCAGGGTGGCCACCAACAGGGCGGTCAGGACGGTACGTGGGTGCATGGCGGGAGTGTAGCCGGGCGCCGGCATCCTCGCTGGTCTGGCGTCATGGCCTTATGACAAATCGCTCTATGCGGATAAAGCGATTGACATGGTGCCGGGTGGACGGCAGACTGGCTCCATCCATCGAGACCGGCTGAGGGACAGGCCCTTAGAAGCCGGGGCAACCCAGCACTGTGCGAGCAGTGCGAAGGTGCCAATTCCTGCGGTGACTTCGTGTCGCCGGAAGATGGTTGCGTCCAGTCCCCGCGGCTCCCCGCAGGTGACCGGCAGCACTGTCAGCTCGATGGCCCTGATTCCCTGGATGCCACGATGAGCCTGACGACCGCTGCCACGACCACCAACCGCCCAGACCACGCGTTCGCGTTTTCCCTTTCCCCGGTTGCCGTGCCAGCCGTCCGCGGCGAGTTCACCGTGCGCCTGGCGATGCGCCATGCCGGTCCTCGCGACGTGACCGTGCGCTACGAATTGCTGGGCGAGGCTGGCCTGCCGGTGGTGTTTGTCGCTGGCGGCATCTCCGCCCATCGCCATGTCGCCGCCAGCGCGGCGTTTCCCGATACGGGCTGGTGGCAGTCGCAAGTCGGGGCGGGGCGCGCCGTCGATCCCGCCCGTCAGCGTGTGCTGTCGTTCGATTGGATTGGTGCGGCCGGTGACCTCGATGCCGTCATCGATCCGGCCGACCAGGCGGATGCCATTGCGGCGCTGCTGGACGCGTTGAAGCTGGAACGCGTGGAAGCATTCATCGGTGCGTCTTACGGCGCCATGGTCGGCCTGCAGTTCGCGGCGCGCCACGGGCGTCGCCTTGGGCAACTGGTGGCGATCAGCGGCGTACACCGTGCGCATCCATTTTCCAGCGCGTGGCGGGCGCTGCAACGCCAAGCCGTGGCGCTGGGTGCCCTGCAGTGCGATGAAGCGCACGGCTTGTCGTTGGCGCGCCAGCTGGCGGTGCTGAGCTACCGTAGCCCAGAGGAGTTCGACTCGCGCTTCGAGACACCACAGGTCGTGGACGGCCGGGTGTGCGTGGGCGCGGAGGCCTACCTGGCCCACTGCGGGACGAAGTACGTCGAGCGCACGTCCGCCACTGCTTTCCTGCGCCTGTCCGAATCCATAGACCTGCAATCCGTCGACCCAGGCCGCATCGCGCTGCCGGTGACGGTGGTCGCCGTGGCGGAAGACCGCCTGGTGCCGTTGCAGGACGCCCACGCCCTGGTCGAACGACTGCGTGGCGAAACCCGTCTTTGCGTGTTGCGTTCGGTGTACGGCCACGACGCATTCCTGAAGGAGGAGGGTGAGATTGCCCGCATCCTCCGCGCCACGCTGGCCGAACACCTGGAGGAAGCAGCATGAGTTCCCGCAACGTGTGTACTTCGGCCGTGCGCGCCGGCATCGATCGCGACGTGGCCTTCGGTGCGGTGACGCCGCCGATCGTGCTGTCATCCAACTTCAGCTTCGCGGGCTTCAATGAGAAGCGCACGTACGACTACACCCGCAGCGGCAACCCGACCCGCGACCTGCTCGGCGAGGCGCTGGCCGATCTGGAGGGCGGCGCCGGTGGCGTGATCACCGCAACCGGCATGGCCGCGATCACCCTGGTGCTGCACGCCTGCCTGAAGCCAGGCGACAAGCTGGTTGTGCCGCACGATGCCTACGGTGGCAGCTGGCGCCTGTTCAACGCGCTGGCGAAGAAGGGGCTGTTTGAACTGCTGACCGTGGACCTGACCAATGCGCGTGCGCTGAGCGAAGCGCTGGCAAGCGGCCCGGCGTTGGTGTGGATCGAAACGCCGTCCAATCCATTGTTGCGTATCACCGACCTGCGCTTCGTCATCGAGGCCGCGCACGCAGCCGGTGCGATCGCCGTGGTCGACAACACCTTCCTCTCCCCGGCGTTGCAGCGACCGATCGAGTTCGGCGCCGACATCGTGGTGCACTCCACCACCAAGTACGTCAATGGCCACAGCGATGTGGTGGGCGGCGCCGTGATCGCGCGGGAAGCGGAGCTGTACCAGCAACTGACGTGGTGGGCAAACGCGTTGGGCATCACCGGCTCGCCCTTCGACAGCTTCCTGACGCTGCGTGGCTTGCGCACGCTGGATGCCCGCCTGCGCGTGCACCAGGAAAACACGCAGGCGCTGGTGGCACTGCTGGACGGTCATCCGGCAGTGCGCACCGTGCACTACCCGGGCTTGGCCTCCCACCCGGGGCACGCGCTGGCGGCGCGGCAGCAGTACGGATTCGGCGCGATGCTGAGCGTGGAGATCGAAGGCGGTGAGTCGGCCGTGCGTGCGTTCATCGACGGCCTGCAGTGCTTCACCTTGGCCGAGTCCCTCGGCGGCGTGGAGAGCCTGATCGCGCACCCGGCCACGATGACCCATGCCGCGATGACGCCGGAAGCGCGCGCCGCCGCTGGCATCAGTGATGGCCTGCTGCGCCTGTCGGTGGGCATCGAGCATGTCGATGACCTGGTGGCCGACATCACCGCGGCACTCGACCGCGCGTTGGCCGAGGCCAACTCCGCCAAACGCGTTGTGCGATGAGTGCGGTCGCGGAGGTGGCGGTGCATCAGCCGCAGGCGCTGCGTGTGCCTGCGCGGATCGCATTGCTGGGCACCGGCACGGTAGAGCGTGCCGTGCTGGAACGGTTGACCGCCTGGTCGGGTACACCCTTGGGTGCGCGCCTGTCGTTGGTGTACGCGGCGAACTCGCGACACGCGTTGGGCGGCCGTTTTGGGCTGTTGCCGGAGGGGGTGGCCGACCTGCTGCAGCACGAAGGCCAACCCAGCCGGCTTCCGGCAGTGGAGCTCGCACTGCAGGGCGGCACGGCCGCGCGGGTGGTGGTGGATGCCACCGCCAGCGAGGAGGTGGCGTTGCATCACGCGCGCTGGTTATCGCAGGGCATCCACGTGGTGACGGCGTGCAAGCTGGGGCAGGGCACGTCGCTGGAGCGCTGGCGCGCGATCCGCGCTGCCTGCGCGGAGGGCGGCTCATGCTACGGCGACAGCGCGACCGTAGGCGCGGGCCTGCCGCTGGTCCGCTCGATTCGTGAGCTGCGAGCGGGCGGCGACCGCATCCACGCCATTGCCGGTGTGCTGTCCGGCTCGCTGGCGTGGCTGTTCAACCACTACGACGGCCTGCGCCCATTCTCCGGATTCGTCCGCGAGGCACGCGAGGCGGGCTATACCGAGCCGGATCCGCGTGACGACCTGTCCGGTGAGGACGTGCGCCGCAAGATCGTCATCCTGGCCCGTGCCGCCGGCGTGGAACTGGAGTCGGGCGACGTGGACGTGGCTTCGCTGGTGCCCAGCGAACTGGCGGGCCTGCAGAAGGCGGACGTAGACGCGGCATTGCCCCTGCTCGATCAACCCCTGCGCGATCGGTTTGCGCAGGCCTACAAGGATGGCGAAAAACTCCGCTTCATCGCCCGCCTCGAGAACGGCAAGGCGCGCGTGGGGCTGGAGTCACTTCCGGCCGACCATCCCCTTGCCGGGGGCGCAGGCACCGACAACCGCGTGGCCATCTGGTCGGACCGCTATTCGCGCCAGCCGCTGGTGATCCAGGGGCCCGGCGCTGGCGCCGAGGTCACCGCCGCCGGCCTGCTGGACGACGTGCTGCGAATCTGCGGCTAGGCGATCGGGCTAAAGGCGCTCAACCCGTGTCAAATAGCGAAGGCCCCGACATTTCGGGGCCTTCGCTGTTCTATTGCCTAAGAGCCCAGGCGGTGCATGGCCCAAGCTGTGGGCTGCCGCGGCGGAGCGCTGTAGCACTGCCGGCGCAGGTCACAGGGCCGAAAACGGCATCACTGCCAGCCGTCAGCACTCGATCACGTTGACCGCGAGTCCGCCGCGCGACGTTTCCTTGTACTTGTCCTGCATGTCGCGCCCGGTGTCGCGCATGGTCTTGATGACCTTGTCCAGGGAAACCTTGTGTTTGCCGTCGCCGCGCATGGCCATGCGGCTGGCATTGATGGCCTTCACCGCGCCCATCGCATTGCGTTCGATGCACGGGATCTGCACCAGGCCGCCGATCGGGTCACAAGTCAGGCCCAGGTTGTGCTCCATGCCAATCTCGGCGGCATTCTCGATCTGGCTGCTGGTGCCGCCAATGGCGGCGGTGAGACCCGCGGCGGCCATCGAGCAGGCCACGCCGACTTCGCCCTGGCAGCCCACCTCGGCGCCCGAAATGGAGGCGTTCTCCTTGTAGAGGATGCCCACGGCTGCTGCAGTCAACAGGAAGGTGCGCACGCCCTGGATGTTGGCGCCCGGGCAGAACCGGTCGTAGTAGTGCAGCACCGACGGGATGATGCCCGCGGCACCGTTGGTCGGGGCGGTGACCACGCGGCCACCCGCGGCGTTTTCCTCGTTGACCGCCAGTGCGTACAGGTTCACCCAGTCCAGGGTGGTCAGCGGGTCGCGCATCGCGGCTTCGGGGCGGGAGGAGAGCTCGTTGTAGAGCGCCGGGGCACGGCGGCTCACGTGCAGCCCGCCCGGCAACGTGCCGCCTTCGCGGATGCCGCGCGCGACACACGCGGACATCGCGGCCCAGATTTCGTCGAGCCCGGCGTTGATCTGATCCGGTGTACGCCACGCCTGCTCGTTGGCATACATCAGCTCGGCGATGCTCAGCCCGCTCTCGGCGCAGCGGGCCAGCAGTTCGTCGCCGGAGTGGAAGGGGTAGGGCAACTCGGTTTCGTCTGCGACGATGCGGTCTTCGGCCGCCTCGTCCTGGTTGACCACGAAGCCACCGCCAACCGAGTAGTAGTCGCGCGTGGCGATCACCTCGCCGGCGGCGTCGTACGCGGTGAAGCGCATGCCGTTGGTGTGGAACGGCAGCTTCTGACGCTTGTTCATGATCAGATCGTGCTTCTCGTCGAAGCCGATCTCGTGTTCACCGTGAAGGCGGATGCGCTTGATGGCGCGAATGCGTTCGAGCGCGGCGGGAATGATGTCCGGGTCGATGAGATTGGGCATGTGGCCTTCAAGCCCCATCAGCACCGCTTTGTCCGTGCCATGACCGCGGCCGGTCAGGGCCAGGGAGCCGAAGACCTCGGCGCGTACGCGGGCCGTACGTGACAGGTCACCGTTCTCGACCAGCCAGCCCTCGACGAAACGTGCGGCCGCGCGCATCGGTCCGACCGTGTGCGACGAACTGGGGCCAATGCCGATCTTGAACAGGTCGAAACTGCTGACAGCCACGGGAATCTCCAACCAACGGTGCTTGGGGGCGCGGCATCCAGCCGCGGGCAACCCATTATCCTACGCGGGCTGGAGCCCGCCCGTTACGTGCGGCTCTTTCGCTGACTCCATACGCAATCGCATCGTAAGGTCGCCGCCCACCATGCCTGATCTGACCCTCTTCCAGCGCGATGACTGCCACCTCTGTGACCTGGCGCTGGAGGTACTTGCGCAGGCTCGGGTGCCCGAGTTTGAAAGCGTGTTCATCGACGGCGACGACGCCTTGGAAGTGCGCTACGGCACCCGGGTCCCGGTGCTGCGGGACCTGCGCCACGGCACCGAGTTGGAGTGGCCCTTCGACGTGGAAGGACTGCGGCGCTTCATCGGCTAACGGCCACGGCGGGGCAGCATGCGGCGCAACGTGTCGTCGCGGCGGAAGAGGTGGTGGAACAGGGCGCCACCCACATGGGCCAGTACCAACACGAGCAGCAACCAGAAGCCGGCCTCGTGGAGTTCTTCCGCGAGTTCGCGCAGGGCATCGTCCTGCGCCGCCAACGCCGGCAGGTTGAACAACTTGAACCACTGCAGGGGATAGCCCGCCGCCGAGTTGAGCAGCCAGCCGCTCAGTGGCATTGCGAACATCAGCCCGTACAGCGCGGCGTGCGTGGCCGAAGCAACCCGCTGCTGCCAGGCGGGCGTCCCCGGCAGGTCACACGGCGCGCCTGCATGGAGGCGCCAGGCCAGCCGCACCGCGGCCAGCGCCAGCACGGTCAATCCGAGTGATTTGTGCAGGGCATAGACCGAAACCTTGCTCGGAGAGTTGGGCAGGTCGCCCATGGTCAGCCCTATGATGGCGATCACCACGATCAGCACCGCGATCAGCCAATGCAGTGCCTGGCTGACCCCGCCCCAGCGTTCGGGGGTGTTCTTCAGGCTCATGGGCGCGTTGCCTGGCCGTCGCCGGCTTCGGACGGCTTTTGGGCCCGTTCGCGCGCGGCCGGCGTATCCGGGGCGGAGGCGGGTTCGTCATTGCGCGCGCGCACCGCTTCGGCCTCGATGCGCAACTCGACCGTGTCACCAATGACGCTGGGCCAAGCGTCCAAGCCGAATGCCTTGCGGCTGAGCGCGCCCACGGCAGAGAAGCCGACCGTGCGGCGGAACGGGGGCAGCGGATGGCGTTTCACCGCGTTGACCGTGACCTCCAGGCACAGGGGCGCCGTCACGCCACGCACGGTCAGGTCGCCGCAGGCCTGTGCGTGTCGGGCATCGGTGGGCGAAACGGACGTGGCGACGAAACGCGCTTCGGGGTGCCGCGCGGTGTCCAGCAGGTTGGCCGCCTGGACGGCGGCGTTCCACTTCGCGTCACCAAAATCCAGAAGGGCGAGGGGGAGCGTGATATCCCAGCGCGTGGCGGAAAGGTCGTCAGGCGTGAACCAGACATGCCCGGTACTGCCGGACGCGATGCCGAGTGCCTTGGAGAAGCCCGCATGCTCGACCGCCACCATGACGCGGGTGTGTACAGGATCGACGGCATAGGCCTCGGGCGGCTGCGCACCCGCGGCCTTGCCAGCCAGCAGGGTGAACGCCATGAAGGCCGTCAGACAGGTGTGGGTTGACGGCATTGGCAGTCCCAGGGTCGTGGTGACGGGCCTGATTGTAGGCGCCTGACGGTTGCGCGGGCGCGAGGTTCCCGGCCGATGCCCACCGTTGGGCTTGCATGCCGCCTCGTCATCGCCCAGCCTTGCCGCGGGGAAGGCGGTGGCGTGCCGCTGGGGCGAGAGGCTGGGACTCAGGGGATGGATCGGACACTTCAGGGATGGCGAACCGGCCTGCTGGCGGTAGCGTGCGCGCTGTTGGCCATGGCGACGCAGGCGGCCCGCGCCGGGCTTCCGGAGACTCCCCGCCTGAGGCAACTGACCGTGGCCGACGGTTTGCCATCCAACCGCATCAACGACCTCTCGGAGGATCGCCACGGTTACCTGTGGATCGCGACGAGTGATGGTCTGGCCCGGTTTGATGGACTGGACTACCAGGTTTGGCGCGTTGAGCAGGGCTTGCGGGACAACTTCGTCTGGAGCGTCCACGTGGACGCGAACAACCGGCTGTGGGTGGCCACGCGCATGGCCGGTCTTGCCATGTTCGACGAAGCCCGACGGTCCTTCCGGTACTACAACGCCGCAAACAGCCCGGTCATGGCCAGCAATGACATCTGGACCGTCACCTCGACGGCCAATGGCGACGTCTGGTTCGGCACCGCCGACCATGGCCTGTACCGATTGGATGGCACGGGGCGCATCACCCGCTTCATGCCGCGCGCTGGCGATCCGCGCAGCGTCCCGCATCAAAGTGTCTCGAAAGTGCTCGTCGCACCTGACGGAACGTTATGGGTGGGTACCAAGGCGGGCGTGGCGCGCTGGACCGGGCGGGATTTCGAGCGGTTGGCCGAGCCATCACTCGGGTCGGCCCTGGTCAATGCCATGACCGTCGAGCCGGACGGCACCCTGTGGATCGGCACCAGCGAGGGCGTGGCCGTGCGCCATCCCGATGGCCGCGTGGAGCGGAACCCCTTCGGCCGCGAGCGGGTACTGCATGTGCTGCACCGGGACCGCGACGGCAGCCGGTGGCTGGACATCCCGCAAGGTCTTGGTCGTGAAAGCGACGGAGAGATGGCCGTGGTGCCGCTGTACAGCCTGTCCAGCCGCGGCAGCGTCCGTCCGCCCTGGGTCAAGGCGTATGAGGACCATGAAGGGGGCCTCTGGTTTGCCAGCAGCAGCAACGGGTTGTGGTACCTGCCGCCCAACTGGCGGCAGTTCTCGGTACTGCCGCGCCGCCTGGAAGATCCCACGTCGCTGGCGAATGCGAGCGTGTTGGGCATCGCGCCTTCGCGGGATGCACACATGTGGCTGGTCGGCACCGGTGGCGTGCTCGACCGCTTCGATCCTGAGTCTGGTCGCGTGGAGCACGTGTTGCGCGACGTTGGCCAAGGCCTGGTCCTGAGTTCGGTCCTGGAGGATCGCCGCGGGCGCGTGTGGATTGCCTACCTCGGCGGTCTCGTCCGGTACGACCCGCGCTCGCGGACGTTGCGGCGCTGGACGAGCAGCTCCGGCTCCTCGATCCCCTCGGCCATCGAGCCGATTGGCATGGTGGAAGATGGCGAAGGCGTTATCTGGATCGCCACTGAAGCCAACGGCCTGCAGGCCCGTGATGCCGATGGACGCTTGCTGCACGCCCTGCTCCCGGGCGACGGCCAGGGGCTTCCGGGCAATACCCAGTTGGTGTCGCTGGCGCTGGGGCCGGAAGGCCGCCCATGGGTCATGGGCACGCACGGCGTGTTTGCGTGGGACGCCGCGCGCAAGCGCCTTGTGCGCGTCGCGGGACTGCCTATCGTAGGCGTGCGCCATGTGACGGTGGCGCCCGATGGGCAGGTCTGGATGGCGCGCAACGATGCCGTCGAACGCTATCGGATTACCGCGACGGGGTATTCGCGGACGTGGCGGATGGACGCGACGCAGGGGCTGCCACAGGTGGTGGCCAATGGCATCGCTCTCGACGCCGCGGGCGTGGTCTGGCTGACCAGCGTGCGCGGCATCATTCGCGTCGATCCACAGATGCGGCGTGCTCGCGTGTTTGGCGTTCCCGATGGTCTGCCCAGCCAGGAGTTCGCCGGGCCGCCTGTCCAGCGGCCGGGGGATGGCCGAATTCTGGCTGGCACGCCGGAGGGGTTGGTCTTGTTCGACCCGGCCGTGGTGCGCCCGTCGAGTCGGCCGCCGCGGCTGGTCCTGGAAGGCATCCAGGTCCGTAACGATGCCGGCGTGCATCGGCTGAAAAATCAAGGCGGTTTCCAGCTGGCGCACGACGACCGTGATCTCCGCGTGGCGGCGCGGTTGCTGTCGTTCAACAATGCGTTGACGCACGCCTACCGCTTCCGGCTGGAGGGCCACGACAGCGACTGGGTGGACGTCGACATGCGCGGCGAGCGCGTGTTCAGCGCGTTGGCGCCCGGCCCCTATCGGCTTGCGATCCGTGCGCGCAATGCCGACAACGTCTGGTCGCCCGTTCACACGATCGCGTTCGATGTCGCTGCGCCGTGGTGGCGCACCCCCGCGGCAATGGCCGGCGGTGCGGCGATGGCGGTGCTGCTGGCCTGGTGGTGGATCGACGTTTATCGCAGGCGCACGCGTCGTCGACATGCGCTGCAGATGGCGCAGCAGGAGCGGGCGATGGCCGAGCAGGCGTCGTTGGCCAAGACGCGCTTCCTCGCGACGCTGGGGCACGAAGTCCGCACGCCCATGACCGGCGTGCTGGGCATGAGCGAGCTGTTGCTGGGCACGGCCCTGGACCGGCAGCAGCGCGGTTACGCCGAATCGATCCGCCGTGCCGGTGAGCGCCTGTTGCGGCTGGTCAACGATGCCCTAGACCTGGCGCGTATCGAGTCCGGCAAGCTGGAGCTTGATCCGCAGCCCTTCGATCCCCGCGCTTTGGTGGACGAGACCGTGGCGCTGATGGCGCCGCTCGCACGGCAGAAGGGACTGGCATTCAATGCCGAGGTGGCGCCCGAGCTTCCTGCCGCCCTGGTGGGCGATGCGGACCGGATCGCACAGATCCTGACCAACCTGCTGGCCAATGCCATCAAGTTCACCGAAGAGGGCCGCGTGACTTTGCGCGTCGACATGCTGGCCCCGTCGGGGCTCACCTTGGAGGTGGCCGACACCGGCCCGGGCCTGAGTGAGGAGCAGGCGGGCCGTCTGTTCCGCCGCTTCGAACAGGCCGAAGGCGCCCGAACGGCGGCGCGTTACGGGGGGAGTGGCCTGGGCTTGGCCATCTGCCAGGAGCTGGCGGCGGCGATGGGCGGGCGGATCAGCGTCACCAGCGCTTTGGGCGAGGGTGCGCGCTTCGTGGTGCAACTGCCACTCGACGAGGCGGGGGCGGCGCCGGCACCCGTCACGTCGATCGCCCAGGACATGCCGTCGCACGCGCCACGGGATGGCGCTTCCCCGCTGCGGATCCTGCTGGTGGAGGATGACGTCACCGTGGCGGACGTGATGACCGGCCTACTGAAGGCGCAAGGGCACCCTGTCCACCACGCGCCGCACGCCTTGGCCGCCCTGACCGCGACGGCGGCACAGGCGTTCGACGTCGCCGT
>CBFGOS010000002.1:0-32222 GCA_965650425.1 uncultured Lysobacter sp.
CGCGTGCCCGCCAACCAGATCACCGACCTGGCGCCGGGCGAGGTCTTCGTC
This sequence comes from uncultured Lysobacter sp., assembly GCA_965650425.1. GTDB lineage: Bacteria > Pseudomonadota > Gammaproteobacteria > Xanthomonadales > Xanthomonadaceae > Aerolutibacter. The sequence continues at coordinate 52 of CBFGOS010000002.1, forward strand.
CACCGCAACATCGCCAACGTGGTGGTGCACACCGACCTGAACTGCCTGTCGGTGGTGCAGTTCGCGGTGGACGTGCTCAAGGTCAAGCACATCATGGTCGTGGGCCATTACGGCTGCGGCGGCGTCCATGCGGCGTTGACTGGCTCACGCCTGGGCCTGGTGGACAACTGGATCCGCCACGTGGCCGACGTGGCCGACAAGCACACGCGCTGCCTCCACGGCTTCAAGAGCGAACGCGACCAGCACGATCGCCTGTGCGAACTCAACGTTCTGGAGCAGGTGGTCAACCTGACCCACACCAACATCGTGCGCGATGCCTGGAGCCGCGGGCAGGATCTGACGGTGCATGGTTGGGTCTACAGCCTCACCAATGGCCGGGTCAACGACCTGGGCATCAGCATGAATGCACCCGAGCAGCTCGCGTCCACCTATGCGCTTTCTCTTGCCCGCATCGCCGACGGCTGCGGAGTGACCTGACATGGGCAACGTCATCCGCACCGACAGTGCCCCAAAGCCCGTAGGCCGCTACCCTCATGCCCGGCGCGTGGGTAACCTGCTGTTCCTTTCGGGCATCGGGCCGCGTCACCCGGACGGCGACCACATCCCAGGCAACGAGTACTTTGCAGACGGCCGCCTGAAGCACTACGACATCGTCGCCCAGACCCATGCGGTGTTCGACAACGTCCGCTCGGTACTGGAGGCCAGCGGCGCGCGATTCACCGACCTGGTGGACGTAACCGTCTACTTGACCGACATGACGCGCGACTTCAAGGCGTACAACGCAATCTGGGCCGAGTACTTCCCGGATATCGACACCGCGCCCTGTCGCACCACCCTGGGCATCACCGCCCTGCCCACGCCGATCGCCATCGAGCTCAAGTGCATCGCCGTGGTGCAAGATGGGCCCACGCCCCACGCCTGACCACGACCACCAGGATCCGCCGCCATGCTGCCCGCCCCCATCAACCTGCAGGCCTGGATCGATGACCACCGCCACCTGCTCAAGCCGCCGGTGGGCAACAAGTGCATCGTCGACGACGACTACATCGTGATGATCGTCGGCGGGCCCAATGCCCGCACTGACTACCACTGGGAGGAAGGTCCGGAGTTCTTCTACCAGTTGGAAGGCGAGATGGTGCTGCGGGTGCAAGAGGATGGGAAGGCGCGCGACATCCCGATCCGCGCTGGCGAGATGTTCTACCTGCCGCCACGCGTCCCGCACAGCCCCCAGCGAATGGCGGGCTCGATTGGGCTGGTGATCGAGCGCAAGCGACTGGCCCACGAAGACGATGCGTTGATGTGGTTCTGCGTCGACTGCAACCACAAGCTGTACGAAGAGCGCTTCCACCTCGTGGATATCGAGCAGGATTTCTTCCGCGTGTTCGAGCGGTTCTACCGCGACGATGCGCTGCGTACCTGCACGCAATGCGGCACGCTCAATCCGCGACCGAGCCGCTACGAACTGCAGGCCGATTCGCAGGCCGACATCACCTGACCCCGGACGCGCAATGCTGAAGATCGACACCCACGCCCACTACCTTCCGCGCGACTGGCCGGACCTGGCCCGCAAGTACGGCGACCTGCGCTTCCCGGTGATCCACCACACCGAAGACGGGCGCCACCGCATCTACAAGGATGGCAAGTTCTTCCGCGAAGTCTGGTCCAAGACCTGGGACCCGCAGGAGCGGATCGACGACTACGCGCGCTTCGGGGTGCAGGTGCAGGTGATCAGCACCGTGCCGGTGATGTTCAGTTACTGGGCCAAGCCGCACCACGCGCTGGAGCTGCACCAGGCGCTCAACGACCACATGGCCAAGGCCTGCCGTGACTACCCGCGCCATTACGCGGGCATCGGCACGGTACCCCTGCAGTCGCCGCGACTGGCCATCCAGGAGCTGGAGCGCTGCATGGACCAGCTGGGCCTGCAGGGCGTGCAGATTGGTAGCCACGTCAACGACTGGAACCTGGACGCGCCGGAACTGTTCGAGTTCTTCGAGGCGGCTGCCGAACTCGGCGCGGCGATCCTGGTGCACCCGTGGGACATGATGGGCACGCCTTCGATGCCCAAGTACTGGCTGCCTTGGCTGGTCGGCATGCCGGCGGAACAGTCGCGCGCGGCCTGCTGCCTGATCTTTGGCGGCGTCATGGAGCGCCTGCCCAAGCTGAAGGTTTGCCTGGCCCATGGCGGGGGCAGTTTCCCGTACACCATCGGGCGCATCGAGCATGGCTTCAACATGCGCCCCGACCTGGTGGCCACGGACAACCCGCGCAACCCGCGCGATTACCTGTCGCGGTTCTTCTTCGACTCGTGGGTGGCGGACGACCGCGCGCTCCAGTACCTGCTGGACACTTGTGGCACCGACCGGGTGATGCTGGGCACTGACTATCCCTTCCCGCTGGGTGAACAGGTGCCAGGCGCGGGCATCGCCTCGCTCGAATTGTCAGCCGAGGATCAGGCCCGCCTGTACCACGGCACCGCGCTGGAATGGCTGGGTTTGCTCCTGTCCCGCTTCCTCTGACCCAACTTATTCGCTGTCCCGTGAGGGACCTGGAAATCCCAGACGTGACCGACGCATCCACCCAGATCACCACCGATCCGTTCACCGACGCCCATGCAGCACACCTTGACGCAATAACCCCGCGTTCGCGTCGCGCGGAGTTCCTCGTCCCGCACCACGATGGCCGTGAGATGGCCTACTTCGTCGGCAATTCGCTGGGCCTGCAGCCGCGTGGCGCCCGTGCGCATGTCGAGGAAGTGCTGGACAAGTGGGCGGTGGAGGCCGTCGAAGGCCACTTCACCGGGCAAGCCCAATGGATGACGTACCACGAACTGGTACGTGAGCCGCTGGCCCGTCTTGTCGGCGCCCTGCCCTCCGAGGTGGTGGCGATGAATTCGCTCACCGCCAACCTGCATTTCATGATGGTGAGCTTCTACCGGCCGACCCGGGAACGCCCTGCCATTCTCATGGAGGCCGGCGCCTTTCCCTCCGATCGCTACGCGCTGGAATCCCAAGTGCGTTTCCATGGGTTCGACCCGGCCACCGACCTGATTGAACTGGAGCCGGACGAGGCCGACGGCACTTTCTCGATGGATGCCATCGCACGCACAATCGCCGAGCACGGGCCGCGGTTGGCGCTGGTCGTGTGGCCCGGCGTGCAATATCGCACCGGACAGGCTTTCGACGTGGCGGAAATCACCCGGCTTGCCCACGCGCAGGGCGCGCTGTGCGGGTTTGACCTGGCGCACGCGGTCGGCAACCTGCCGTTGCGGTTGCATGATGCTGGCCCGGACTTCGCCGTGTGGTGCCATTACAAGTACCTCAACTCGGGCCCTGGCGCGGTGGCGGGATGTTTCGTCCACGAGCGCCATGCCAATACCCAACGTCCGCGCTTCGCCGGTTGGTGGGGACACGATGTCAGTTCGCGCTTCCGCATGGGGCCGGACTTCGTGCCGACCCCCGGGGCGGACGGCTGGCAGCTCAGTAACCCTCCCATCCTGGGGCTGGCGCCGTTGCGGGCCTCGCTCGCGCTGTTCGACGAGGTGGGAATGGCCACGTTGCGCGAACGGTCGGAGTCGCTGACCGGCTATCTTGAGGCGCTCATCCAGCGGCGTCTTTCCGACGTGCTGCAGATCGTCACGCCGTCCGAACCGGAACGCCGCGGCTGCCAGCTTTCCCTCCGCGTGGCGGGTGGTCGCGCACAGGGCCGCGCGCTCTTCGACCATTTGGCCGCGCATGGCGTGCTGGGCGATTGGCGTGAACCCGACGTGATCCGTATTTCCCCTGCCCCGCTCTACAACACCCATGCCGACGTGCTGCGTTTTGCACGGACGGTGGAGACCTGGCGCGATGCCCGCTGATCGACACATCACCGTGATTGGCGCCGGTCTTGCCGGCGCACTGCTTGCCACCCTGCTCGCCCAACGCGGCTGGAAGGTGGACGTGTATGAAAAGCGGGGCGACCCGCGCGTGAAGGGCTATGCGGGCGGTCGTTCGATCAATCTGGCGCTGGCTGAGCGTGGCCGCCACGCGCTGGGCATTGCCTCTGGCGACGACGAGGTGATGGCACATGCCGTAATGATGCGCGGCCGCATGGTGCATTTCCTCGACGGCCGCACCGCCCTGCAGCGCTATGGCAAGGACGACAGTGAGGTCATCTGGTCGGTCCATCGTGGCGACCTGAACATCGTGCTTCTCGACATCGCCGAGCAGGCGGGGGCGCGACTGCACTTCCATCGCGGGCTGGACAGCGTCGACTTCGATGCGCGCGTGGCCACTTTTACCGATGACGTTGATGGCAGTTCCCACGCAGTCGGGTTCACGGCGCTTGTCGGCGCCGACGGAGCCGGTTCAGCGCTGCGCGCCGCGATGGGTCGTCAAGAAGACCTGGGAGAGCGGACCGAGTTCCTGGGGCATTCGTACAAGGAACTGGAGATCCCGCCGACGCCGGACGGCAGCTTCAGCATCGAGCCCAACGCGCTGCACATCTGGCCACGCGGGCGCTATATGTGCATCGCCCTGCCCAATGACGAGCGCACCTTCACCGTCACACTGTTCCTGCCGAACGAGGGTGACCCCAGCTTTGCCACGGTGCGTACTGGGGCAGAAGCACGCGCGCTGTTCGAGCGGGACTTCGCCGACGCGCTGCCGCTGATCCCGAACCTGGAGCAGGACTTCGAACGTAATCCCGCCGGCCTGTTGGCCACTCTGTACCTGGACCGCTGGCACCTGGATGGCCGTGCGGTGCTGATTGGCGATGCCGCGCACGCCATGGTGCCGTTCCATGGGCAGGGCATGAACTGCGCTTTCGAAGACTGCGTCGCGCTGGCCGAGCACCTGGATCGACAAACCGACCTGACGGCGGCTTTCGCCGCGTTCCAGGCGGAGCGCCTGCCCAACGCCCGCGCGATCCAGCAGATGGCGCTGGAGAACTACCTGGAGATGCGCGACCGGGTGGACGATGATGACTACCTGCTCCAGCGCGCACTGGAACTGCGATTGGCCGAGCGCCATCCGGATCGTTTCATGCCCCGCTATTCCATGGTTACCTTCCAGCGTATGCCGTATGCAGTGGCATTCGAGCGCGGGCAGGTGCAGCGCCAATTGCTGGTTGACCTGACGCGGGGCCACGGTTCGCTGGACACGCTGGACTGGCACGTCGTCGACGCCGCCGTGCGCGAACGCCTGGCGCCCCTGTCGCGCGACTGACCCGATGCCCGCCAGCTTCCTGTTCTATGACCTGGAGACGTTCGGCAAGGATCCGCGTACCACGCGCATCGCCCAGTTCGCCGCCATCCGCACCGACGCGGACCTGAACGAGATCGACGCGCCGATCAGCGTGTACGTCAAGCCGGCCGAGGACCTGCTGCCGTCACCCGGCGCGACGCTTGTCACCGGCATTACGCCGCAGCAGGCCCTGCGCGATGGCATCCATGAAGCGGCTGCCTTCGCCCTGATCCAGGACGAGATGGCCCGCCCGGAGACCTGCAGCCTGGGCTACAACTCGCTGCGCTTTGACGACGAGTTCATCCGTTTCGGGCTATTCCGCAACTTCTACGATCCTTATGAGCGCGAATGGCGCGGTGGCAATTCACGCTGGGACTTGCTGGACGTGCTGCGCATGGCGCACGCCCTTCGGCCCGAGGGCCTGGCGTGGCCACGTAACGAAAAAGGCGACCCGTCCTTCAAGCTCGAGCACTTGGCCGAGGCCAATGGCGTACGCGAAGGGGATGCGCACGAGGCGCTCTCCGACGTCCGAGCGCTGATCGGGCTGGCGCGCAAGTTGAAGGCGGCGCAACCTCGACTCTGGGAGTACGCGCTGCGGCTGCGGGACAAGCGCTTCGCCGCGAGCCTCGTCGATGTGGCCGCCATGACGCCGCTGCTGCACGTGTCCCAGCGCTACCCGGCCACTCGGCTGTGCGCGGCGCCCGTGTTGCCCATCGCGCGGCACCCGAGGATCGACAATCGCATCCTGGTGTTTGACCTGACCCAGGATCCCCAGTCCCTGCTGGAGCGCGATGCCGACGACATTGCCGCCACGCTCTACCTGCGCGCCGAGCAATTGCCGGAGGGCGTCGAGCGCGTTGCACTCAAGGAGCTTCACCTCAATCGTTGCCCGGCCCTGATGGCTTGGCATCACCTGCGCCAGCCAGACTTCGAGCGATTGGGCATCGTTCCGGACGAGGTCGAATCCCGCGTCAAGCAGCTGCAGGCCGTCGGCCCCGCGCTGGCCGAGAAGGTCCGTCGGGTATTCGCCAAGGACGAGATGCGCTCAGCGTCCGATGTGGATGCCTCGCTGTACGACGGTTTCCTGGCCGAAGGCGACAAGCGCCTGTTCCAGGACGTCCGAACCACGCGGCCGGAGGCGCTGTCCCACCGGAGCATTCCCTTCCGGGATGGTCGCCTGCCGGAGCTGCTGTTCCGGTACCGCGCACGCAACTGGCCCGAGACGCTTTCGGCCGAGGAACGCGAACGCTGGGACGACTATCGACGCCGGCGACTGCGCGGTCCGGTCGGACTATCGGAATACAGCTTCGAAAGCGTGCGCCTGGAACTCACCGAACTGCGCACCCGCGGCGACCTGGATGCCCGGAAGCTGGCTCTGCGGGACCGGGTCCAGGCCTGGACCGACGCCCTCGACGCCAGCGTGCCCTGAGGCGGGCGATACTGTCGCCCCGCCCGCCCACCGCCATGCCATGAGCCAGTATTTCAGCGACGCCAGTTTCAAGTTCCTGCGCAGCTTGGACCGGAACAACAACCGGGAGTGGTTCCTGGCGCACAAGGCGGAATACGAACGGCACGTGCGGGAGCCTTTCCAGCGCCTCCTGACCGACTTGCAGCCAGCCCTGGGCGCGGTCAGCCCGCATTTCCGCGCGGACCCACGGGCCGTGGGCGGTTCGCTGTTCCGTATCCAGCGCGACACCCGCTTTGCCAATGACAAGGCCCCTTACAAGCCCTGGCAGGGGGCCCGACTGTTTCACGAACGTCGCCGCGAAGTGGCCGCGCCCTCGTTCTACCTTCACCTGCAGCCTGGCGGTTGCTTCATTGGTGCGGGGCTCTGGCACCCCGAGACGGACACCGTGCGCAAGGTCCGGCACTTCATCATCGACAACCCCGGCAGCTGGAAAGCCGCAGCCCATGCGCCCGCGTTTCGCAAGCGCTTCGACCTTGAAGACAGTGAGATGCTGGTCCGGATGCCGCGCGGCTTTCCGGCGGATTTCGAGTTTTCCGAGGACCTGCGCCGCAAGAATTTCGTGGCGTTACGCGCATTGGACGACGCACTGATGACCGGCCCACGCCTGCGGCAGACGGTGGAGAAGGACCTTGCCGCCCTTGGGCCCTTTACCGACTACCTTTGCGCCGCGCTTGACCTTGAGTATTGACGTTGTCGCCCGCTGACTTCCGACGCTACTCGCTGTTCTACCTCGGGTACTACGGCGCGCTGGGCGCGTTCACCCCTTACATCGGCCGCTGGGTGGTGTCCCAGGGCCACGGTGGTTACGTGGTCGGCGCTGTACTGGGCCTGTGGTACGGCGGGCGCATGCTGGCGCCCCCGACCTGGTCGCGCTGGTCTGCCCGCAGTCCAGCGCCCGGGCGCTGGCTGGTAGCCGGCTGCCTGCTGGCCATGGTGGGATTCGCGGCGCTTTCGGGCGTGCGCGGTGCCGCCCCCATCTTCCTCGCGATTGCGTGGTTCGCGGTGTTCTTCAATGCGGTGATGCCCCAGTTCGAGGCGATGACGCTGTCGGCACTCGCCCACCGCAGCCACGAATACGGACGCATCCGGGTCTGGGGTTCGATCAGCTTCCTGGTGGTGGCGGCGAGCTACGGCTGGCTGCTTGACCGGCTCGGCGATGACGCATTCGTCTGGCTGACGCTGCCGTGGCTGGCATTGACAGCCGCGGCCGCGTGGTTGCACCGCGATGATCGCCCGCACCCGCTATCGCGGGTTTTGGCTGCAAACGGGCCGTTGACGGATGTCGCGCCCGGACCCATGCACGCGGCCGCAGGTCCGCTCTGGCGTCGACCGGGCGTTCGCAGCCTGTTAGTGGTGACATTGCTGATGCAACTGGGCTTCGGCCCTTTCTATGTGTTCTATACGTTGCACTTGCGAGCCCAAGGGCACGATGGCACGGCCGTGGGTCTGCTATGGGCAATCGGGGTGGTCTGCGAAATCGCCATGTTCTGGTGGGCGCCCAGGCTGCTGCAGCGGTTTGGCGCGTGGCGCGTGATGTTGGCCTGCATGGTCCTCACGGTCATACGCTGGCTGACCGTCGCTTCGCTCGGCCCATCGTTTGGCTGGATGGCCCTGGCGCAGGCCGGGCATGCATTCAGCTTTGCGGCGTTCCATGCGGGGTGCATGAGGCGCATGGCTGAGTTGTTCCCGGAACGCCGCGACATGGTGGCTGCGCAAGGGCTGCTCTATGGTTTCAGTGGCGGCATCGGCGGCGTGCTCGGCGCTGCGGTCGCATCGGTCGCGTGGCAGCATGGCGGTGGTCAGTGGGCCTTCGTGGCCGGTGCGGGTGCGACCTTGGTCGGAGGCGTCGTGCTACTGGCGACGGCACGGTCATTTGGCCCACCGATATCCTCCATCCACCCTCGTGCGGAGCGTCCGGAATGAAGAAACTGTTGGTGGTGGGTCTTGTTGCCCTGGTCCTGCTGGTGGGCGCGTGGGCCGCTGGGCCGTTCTGGGCCGTACACAACATTCGCAAGGCCATTGAGGCACAGGACACGGCCGCCCTGTCGCAACACATTGATTTCCCTGCGTTGCGCGCCAACTTCAAGCAGCAACTCGACGAACAGATGGTGCGGCGCGCTGGCGCGGACGCCCAGTCCAGCCTACTGGGCGCGCTTGCGTTGCGGATGGCAGGCGGCCTCACCGACAGCCTCGTGGACGTCCTCGCCACCCCGGCCGGCCTGGGAGCGCTGATCGAAGGTCGTGGCCTGCTGCACCGCCTCACCGGCGGTGGCGTCGAACCCAACGACAGTTACGCACACGCCCAAGCCAGTGACCCGCTGGAAGGCGCAAAGTACGGTTTCGAGTCTGCCTCGCATTTCACGATCACGCTGCGGCCTGAAACGGAGCACCCCCTCGTGGTGGTCATGACCCGGGATGGGCTGCGCTGGCGGGTAACGAACGTCCGCCTGCCGATCGACAGCGCGGTGGATGGCCGCTCGGGCTGAGACGGACGGCCCAGCCATTCGGGAGGGCGAACCCCACAACGACCCAGCAGGTGAGATCGTTGTCCGCAGCAATGCTGCCTTGCACGCGAGCGAGTCACCGCGGATTGGCGACACCGTGGGGCACGTGTCCCGCAGCCACGTGATCGCGCGCGGACACGATGTTGTGTTCCGAATCGTCGAAGAAGATGTCCGCGCCAAACGCCTCGAGGAAGGGGCCCTTCGCCCGCCCGCCCAGGAACAGCGCCTCATCCAGGCGGATACCCCACTCGCGCAGTGTCCGGATGACTCGCTCGTGCGCCGGTACTGAGCGCGCGGTCACCAGCGCAGTGCGGATCGGCGCGTTCTCCCCCGTCGGAAATGCCGCCTGCAAGCGATGCAGTGCGTCCAGGAAGCCGCGGAACGGCCCACCCGACAACGGCTGCCCAGCGTTGGCCCTTTCGTAGGCTGCAAAGGCGGCCGACCCGCCTTCGCGCGACACCCGCTCACCTTCGTCACCAAAAATGACGGCATCGCCGTCGAAGGCGATGCGCAGCTGGTCATGCCGGTGCTCCGGCGCCTGTGCGGGCAGCAGCGTCGCTGCCGCCACGCCGGCGGCCAGCGCGGCGCGCACGTCCTCGGCGTGGGCCGACAGGAACAGGTCGGAACCAAACGGCTTGATGTAGGGATATGGCGGCGCTCCGTTGCTGAACGCGGCACGCTTGATCGAGAGACCGTGGTGCTCGATCGAATTGAATATCCGCAACCCCGTGTCGGCCGAATTGCGGGAGATGAGAATGACCTCCACCCGCGGCGCCTCCGGCGGCGCGCCCTCGTTCAAGCCGAGCAGCTTGCGTACCAACGGGAACGCCACCCCAGGCGCCAGCACGTCGTCCTCGTGATCGCGCTGGAAGTCGGCGTAGGCGACCAACCCTTCGCGCTCGAACAGTGAGTGGCTGTCCTCCATGTCGAACAAGGTCCGCGAGGAAATGGCAACGATCAGCGGGTCGGCATTGGCGTCTGGCATGGAGGTATTGTGCCGGCTTCCGGTCTCTTTGGCTGAGAATCGCCGCCCCTTACCCGCTCGTGAACTGCTCCGCCAGCATTCGCTCCTCGAGATTGTGCTCGGGGTCGAACAACAGCGTAACCGTGCGGTCGCGGGACTCGCGGATCACTACCTCCACCACGTCGCGCACTTCATGCGAATCCGCGGTCGCGCTAACCGGCCGCTTGTACGGGTCCAGCACCTGGAAGCGCACCTCGGTGTCGGCCTTGAGCACCGCACCCCGCCACCGGCGTGGGCGAAAGGCGGCGATGGGTGTCAGTGCCATGACGTTGGCGCCCAGCGGCAGGATCGGGCCGTGCGCGGAAAAGTTGTAGGCCGTGCTTCCGGCCGGCGTGGCCACCAGCACGCCATCGCAAATCAGCTCATCCAGCCGGGTCTGCCCGTTGAGTTCGATGCGGATGTGCGCGGCTTGCCGCGTCTGGCGCAGCAGCGACACCTCGTTGTACGCCAGTGAGCCGACCGTTGCGCCGGACTCGGTCTGCGCCATCATCTCCAACGGCCGCAATACCGCGGGCTCGGCGGCCTGCAGGCGGTCGAGGAGCCCGTCCGGGCTGTGGTGGTTCATCAGGAAGCCGACGGTGCCGAGCTTCATCCCGTATACCGGCTTGGCCAACGTTCCGTGACGATGCAGCGTCTGCAGCATGAAGCCGTCACCACCCAGGGCCACAAGCACGTCGGCGTCCGCAGGGGAATGCTGTCCATGGCGCTCGACCAGTTGGGCGAGCGCGTTCTGGGCGTCTTCGGTGTGACTGGCCAGGAAGGCGATGCGAGGCGTCGTGGTCATCGGAGGCTCCGGATCATGCGAACAGCATAACCCGGAGTACCACCGCGACCGTGACAGCCGCGCCGCTTATTCCGCGGCCGAAGCCAGCTGGGCCAGGCGTCGCGCGGCCACCGACAGGGTCGGATAGTCGAGCGATTTCTGACTCAGCAGGTCGTTGAGCATGGAGACGGTGAACCTCAGGGTCGAATCATCTCGCTGCATCCACGCCTCGACCTTCGCCTCCGACGGCTTCTTGCCGCCGCCCGCCAGGATCTGGCTCACCAGGCTGCGTTGCTGTGTCGCCAGCTCGTCGCGCAGCGCGCTGCGGGCCATGGCCTGCCAGCGGCCGTCGACATCCAGCGCATCAACCTGCTCGTACAGCCAAGGCAGGTGCAGTGCCGCACCCAGGGCAAAGTAGCCCTTGGCGACCTCCACTGGCGTCAGCTTGCGGGCTTGGGCGACCTCGACGATGTCACAGGCGAACTCAAGCGTCGGCAACGCGGCCAACTGGGTGGCCAGCGCGGCCGGCAGTCCCTTGTCCTTCCACTGGCCGAGACGCGCTTCGTACGCCGTGCGACGCGTTCCCGACAGAACGGACGGCAGCACGTCACGGACCGCCTTGAACCCTTCGCCGTAGCGCGCCATCGCCTTGGTGATCTCGGGGATGGCACCGGGGCGCGAGAGGATCCAGCGGCTCATCGAACGCAGCAGCGTCCAGATGGTCTGCAGTGCGTCGATCTGCACGCTTTCCGGAACCTTGCCGTCCAGCGCGTCGATCTGCGCCCAGAGGCCACGTGCGTCCACTGCCTCGCGGGCAATGGTGTACGCCTTCGCCACCTCGGCCGGCGTGCGCCCGGTGTCCTCGGTCATGCGCAGGGTGAAGGTAGCGCCCATGCGGTTGACCATCGAGTTGGTCACGGCCGTGGCGATGATTTCACGCTTCAGGCGATGGCCTTCCATTGCCTTAGCGTACTTTTCCTGCAGCGGCTGCGGGAAGTAGCGCACCAGCTCCTTAGACAGGTAGGCGTCCTCCGGCACGTTCGACTCCAGCAACTGCTGGAACAGCACCAGCTTGGAGTACGACAACAGCACCGACAGTTCCGGACGGGTCAAGCCCTGCCCGCGCGACTTGCGATCGCTGATCTCGGCATCGGAAGGCAGGAACTCGATCTGGCGATCGAGCAGGCCTTGCGACTCCAAGGTGCGGATGAAGTGCTGCTTGGAGCCCATGCGGCTAAGGCTCATCCGCTCCATGAGGCTGATGGCCTGGTTCTGGCGGTAATTGTCGTTGAGCACGAGCTCGGCGACTTCGTCCGTCATCGCCGCGAGTAGCTTGTTGCGCCCTTCGACGGTGAGCTTCTTCGACTGCACGACGTCGTTCAGCAGGATCTTGATGTTCACCTCATGGTCCGAGGTGTCCACGCCCGCCGAATTGTCGATGAAGTCGGTGTTGAGCAGCACGCCGTGTTGCGCCGCCTCGATGCGGCCCAACTGGGTCATGCCGAGATTGCCGCCCTCGCCCACCACCTTGCAGCGCAGGTCGCGGCCGTTCACGCGCAATGCGTTGTTGGCGCGATCGCCGACATCCGCGTGGGTCTCGCTCGCCGCCTTGACATAGGTGCCAATGCCGCCGTTCCAGAGCAGGTCCACCGGCGCCTTGAGGATGGCGCTCATCAATTCGGTGGGGCTCATCGCCGTCACGGACGCGTCGATGCCCAACGCCGCCTTCGCCTCGGCCGACAGCGGAATGGACTTGGCCGAGCGCGGGAACACGCCGCCGCCCTTGCTGATCAGCTTGGCGTCGTAGTCGGCCCAGCTGGAACGCGGCAGCTTGAACATGCGCTGGCGCTCCTTGAACGTCACCGCGGCGTCCGGGTTCGGGTCAAGGAAGATGTGGCGGTGGTCGAACGCAGCCAGCAGGCGGATGTGCTTGCTCAGCAGCATGCCGTTACCGAACACGTCACCGGACATGTCGCCCACGCCCGCCGCGGTGAAATCCTGCTTTTGGCTGTCGCGGCCCAGGGCGCGGAAGTGGCGCTTGACCGACTCCCAGGCGCCACGCGCGGTGATGCCCATGCCCTTGTGGTCATAGCCCACCGAGCCGCCCGACGCGAACGCGTCGTCCAGCCAGAAGCCGTGCGCGCGGGCGATGGCGTTGGCGGTATCGGAGAAGGTCGCGGTGCCCTTGTCGGCGGCCACCACCAGGTACGGATCGTCGTTGTCGTGACGCACCACATTGAGCGGCGGCACGATCTTGCCGTCGACGATGTTGTCGGTGATATCCAGAAGTCCGTTGATGAAGCGCTTGTAGCAGGCCACGCCTTCGTTGAACCACGCATCGCGGTCAACGCCCGGGTCCGGCAGTTGCTTGGCGAAGAAACCACCCTTCGAGCCCACGGGCACGATCACGGTGTTCTTCACCATCTGCGCCTTCACCAGGCCCAGCACCTCGGTGCGGAAATCCTCGCGACGGTCGGACCAGCGCAGGCCGCCACGGGCGACCGGGCCAAAACGCAGGTGCACGCCTTCGACGCGCGGACCGTAAACGAAGATCTCGCGGTAGGGTCGCGGCTTGGGCGCATCGGGCACCTTGGCGGCGTCAAACTTGAAGCTGACGTAGTCGGCCGGACCGCCGTCGGCGCGCACGCCGTCCTTGCGATCCATGTAGTAGCTGGTTCGCAGCGTGGCTTCGATCACGCCGATGAAGCTGCGCAGGATGCGGTCTTCGTCCAGGCTGCTGACGCGATCCAGCAGGCCCAGCAGTGCGGCGCGCGCGGCCTCGGTCTGCACCTCACGCTTGCCGGCGCGGGCGTCGATGACCGGCTTGACCACTGCCATCACGCCCTCGTCGCCACCGGCCAGCGCTTCAACCTGGCGGGTGAAGTGCTCCATGCCGGCCTTGATCTCGGCCTTGCTTTCCTTGCCTGTGGCAGGATCGAAGCGGGCTTCAAACAGCTCGACCAGCATCCGTGCCAACAGCGGATAGCGGTTGAAGGTCTCTTCCACGTAATGCTGCGAGAACGGGACGCCGACCTGCAGCAGGTACTTGCAGTACGCCCGCAGCATGGCAACCTGGCGCCACGACAGGCCTGCGCCCAGCACCAGTCGGTTGAAGCCGTCGTTTTCCACCTCACCCCGCCAGGCGCGGACAAAGGCGTCTTCGAACTGCGCACGGTTGGCGTCGACGTCCAGGTTCTTGCCGACAATGGAGACGTCGAAGTCCTGGATGTAGGCAACGGTGTCGCCGGTGACCACGCGGTACGGATGTTCGGTCAACACGCGCAGGCCCATGTTTTCCATGAGCGGCAGGGCATCGGACAGTTGCAGGTCAGCGCCCAGGCGGTAGAACTTGAGGCGCAGGTCGCCGATGCCATGTGCGCGGTAGAGGCTCAGGCGCAGATCATTGTCGTCCTTCAACGCAGCAAGGTGCTCGACGTCGTCGGCCGCCACCGCCACGGACGCGCCTTCGATATACCCTTGCGGCAGGGCACGGCCAAGGGTGTTGGCCAGCTTCAGCCCCTTCTCCTCGCCGTGGCGCTTGACCAGCGCCTCGCGCAGGTCGTCGTGCCAGTTGCGGACGATGGCAGCCAGTTCCGCCTCGATGGCCGCGTTGTCCACCTCCACCGCTTCGCCCGACTTAGGACGAACGATCAGGTGCAGCTGCGCCAGCGGCGACTCGCCCATGACGACGGAAGAATCGATGTGCTCGCCTTCCAGGACCCGCTTCAGCATCGCCTCGATGCGCAGGCGGACGTCCGTGTTGAAGCGATCACGCGGGATATAGACCAGGCCTGAGAAGAAACGGCCATAACGGTCACGACGCAGGAACAGCTTGCTGCGGACGCGCTCCTGCAGGCCCAGGATGCCGCTGGCGGTGCTCAGCAGCTCATGTTCGTTGGCCTGGAACATCTCGTCACGAGGCAGCGTCTCGAGGATGTGGCGTAGCGCCTTGCCACTGTGGCTGTCCGGCGCCAGGCCGGACTGCGCCATGACGTACTCATGGCGCTGACGCACCAGCGGGATGTCCCACGGGCGACGGGTATAGGCGCTGGAGGTGTACAGCCCGAGGAAGCGCTCCTCGCGCACGGGCTTGCCGTCCTTGTCGAAGGTCAGCACGCCGATGTAGTCCATGTAGCCCGGGCGGTGCACCGTGGAGCGGGCATTGGTCTTGGTCAGGATCAGCGCGTCGACCGAGCCGGATTGCGGCATGTAATGGGCCGCCAGCGAGGTCAGCAGGCGTGGCTTGCCCACCTCCTTGCCACGCAGCAAGCCCAAGCCGCTGCCCTTCACTGCGCGCAATACTTCCTTGCCGCCTTCCTTGCCCACCTCGTACTCGCGGTAACCGAGGAACGTGAAGTGGTTGTCGGAGGCCCAGCGCAGGAACTCCTGTGCTTCCACGCGACCTGCTTCATCCACGGGCATGGTGCGGTTGACCAGGTCGTTGGCGACGTCGGTCATCCGGTCGCGCATCTGCGACCAGTCGTTCACGATGGCGCGAACATCGTCCAATACGTCCTCGACCACCGACTTGATGGCGGCCATCGACTCCGGCGCCTGGCGGTCGATCTCCAGGCACATCAGCGATTCGGCCACGCCTTCACCGACTGCAGTGACCTTGCCGGCCTTCTCGCGGACCAGCTTGACGACCGGGTGGCCCAGCACGTGCACGCCAATGCCGCGCTCGGCCAGCGCCATCGTCACCGAGTCCACCAGGAATGGCATGTCGTCATTGGCGATCTGCAGCGCGGTATGCGGCGACTCCCAGCCGTGCTCCTTGCACGTCGGGTTGAAAAGCCGCACCAGCGCGGTGCCGGGTTTGCGCGTACGCGCGAAGTCCAGGAAGTCCACGGCCAGCGCGGCCCAGCCATCCGCGTCGTGCTGCGGCAACTCGTCCGCGCTCATGCGGCGGTAGAACGCATTGACGAACGCCTCGGCCTCGGCGTGGCGCGCCTTGGGCACGCGCTTGCGGACGGCGGCCAGGATCGGTTCTAGGGAGACGGCGTCGGTTTCGGCCACAGCAGCGCGGGCTTTACCGCGGGATTTGGCTGGAGCTTTGGCGGCAGTACTCATGGGTACGTTGGTTCCAATGCAGTGAGGCCCACGCTTTCGCGCAGGCCAATCGGGGAAAGTCAGCGGGGAACAACACCGTGGCAGGCGAAGTCCAGGCCTGGGTTCAGGCCGGAGGCGACGCCACCACGGGCGATCGGTTTATCGCGGCGATCGCCACCGCGATGCACATGGCAGGCGGTGACGGGCGCGACGTTGCCTTGTGGGCGTTTCATGGAAATCAGCGCAAGCCCTTCTCGTTGCGGGCAATGACCAGGCGCTGGATTTCGCTGGTGCCTTCGTAGATTTCGGTGATCTTGGCGTCGCGGAAGTAGCGCTCCAGCGGCATTTCCTTGGAGTAGCCCATGCCGCCGTGGATCTGCACGGCCTGGTGGGTGATCCACATCGCGGCTTCGGAAGCCATCAGCTTGGCGATCGCCGCCTCGTTGCCAAAACGGGCGCCGCCCTTCTCGAACTCGCCCTTCTGCCATGCCGCACGCAGCGTCAGCAGGGTGGCCGCGTCGAGCTTGCACTTCATGTCGGCGATCTTGGCCTGGGTCATCTGGAAGGTGCCGATCGGCGCACCGAACGCCTTGCGCTCCTTCACGTAGGCAATCGTCGCCTCGTAGGCGGCACGGGCGATGCCCAGAGCCTGCGAGGCAATGCCGATGCGACCGGCATCCAGCACGCTCATTGCGATCTTGAAGCCTTCGCCTTCAGCGCCCAGCACCTCGTGCGGCTGCACGACGTAGTCGGCAAACTCGATCTCGCAGGTGGCCGAGGCGCGGATGCCCAGCTTGGGCTCGGTCTTGCCGCGGTGGAAGCCAGCGCGATCGGTGTCGATCATGAACGCGGTGATGCCACGCGCGCCCTTGTCCGCATCGGTCATCGCGAACAAGACGATGTATTTGGCCACCGGGCCGGACGTGATCCAGCTCTTCTTGCCATTGACGATGAAGGTGCCGTCGGCCTGCTTGGTGGCCTTGCAGCGCATGGCGGTGGCATCGGAGCCGGACTGCGGCTCGGTCAGCGCGAAGGCGCCAATCTCACGGCCCTCGGCGATCGCGCGCACGTAGAGCTGCTTCTGCTCCTCGGTGCCGAACTTCAGGATGCCGTTGCAGAACAGCGAGTTGTTGACCGACACGATGGTCGAGTGCGCCGCATCGGCGTGCGCGATCTCGATCATGGCCAGCACGTAGCTGATCGGGTCCATGCCGGCGCCGCCGTACTCGGCCGGCACCTCGATGCCCATCAGGCCGTTTTCGCCCAGGGTGCGGATGTTGTCCAGCGGGAACTCGCCGGTCTGGTCGTGGTGCTCGGCACTCGGAGCAATCTTTTCCTGGGCGATACGGCGTGCCACGTCCTGGATCATCAACTGCTCTTCGGTAAACCGGAAATCCACGAAAGCACCTCGACTGGCTGTGGGGCGCCGTGCGCCCGCGATTGGTTACTCGTGCAATTGTAGCCGGGCCCGTCGCCGAACCCCAATGACCAACGGCGCGCGGCTTGACCCATGTCACTGCACCGGCGACAATTATCGCTATATCGCGATAGATTGATTAAAGGTGCGCAATGGATCTGGAAGGCTGGTCGTCCCGACTGAAAGTATTTGCCGACGCCACTCGCGTGCGACTGCTGGCCCTGCTCGAGCGCGAGGAACTGACGGTAGCGGAGCTCTCCGCCATCACCCGACTGGCCCAGCCACGCGTCTCCACCCACCTGGCAAAGCTCAAGGAAGCCGGGCTGGTCCGCGACCGCCGTGCGGGTGTCTCGGCCTACTACCGGTTCGACGACACCGCCCTGGACTCGGCGCAACGCGCATTGTGGCAAACCCTGCGCGAGGGCAGCGATGACCCCTTGCTGCGCCAGGATGCCGATCGCGTGGCAGAGGTACTGACCAGCCGCGCCGCGGACCAGAACTGGGCCGACTCCGTTGCAGGTGACATGGAGCGCCATTACTCGCCGGGCCGCACCTGGGAAGCCATGGCACGCTCCGCGCTCCCGCTGCTGGAACCCGGCGACGTGCTGGACATTGCTTCGGGTGATGGCGTGCTGGCCGAGCTCATGGCGCCGCACTCACACCGCTACGTGTGCCTGGACTCCAGCACCAAAGTGGTACTGGCCGCCTCCGAGCGCTTGCGCAAGCTGAAGAATGTGGAGGTGCGCGAAGGGGATATGCACGCCCTGCCCTTCGCCGATGAGCAGTTCGACCTCGTGGTGCTTATGCACGCGCTGACCTACGCCGAGCACCCGGCACAGGCCGTGCTGGAGGCTTCTCGCGTGTTGCGTCCCGGCGGCCGGCTGCTGCTGACCAGCCTGGCCAAGCATGAGCACCGAACCGCCGTTGAAGGTTTCGGCCATGTAAACCTGGGCTTCAGCGAAAAGGAACTCACCCGGTTCGCGAGCCGCGCGGGCTTTGACATTGTCTCCTGCGAGACCGTTACCCGTGAACGGCGTCCGCCGCACTTCGAAGTCATCGCGCTGATCGCGCGCAAGCCGCTGGTTGCACGGTGACCACGCCCCGCATGAACACCCTCCCCTGGCTCAATCCCGCCCGCGCCGAAGCCCTGCAGCAACGGCTGCGCCAACGCATCCTGATCATCGACGGGGCAATGGGCACGATGATCCAGCGACACCAGCTGGAGGAATCCGACTACCGGGGCGAGCGCTTCGCCGAGGGCTATGACCGCCTTTGGTCGCCCGCGGCGGGTCACGCCCACGGCGAAGGGTGCGGCTGCGGCCACGACCAACGCGGCAACAACGACCTGCTCACCCTGACCCGCCCGGACATCATCGCTGGAATCCACCGCCAATACCTGGACGCGGGCGCAGACCTGGTCGAGACCAATACCTTCAATTCCACCACCATCTCGCTCGCGGACTATGGCCTGCAGCACCTGGCACGCGAATTGAACGTCGAAGGCGCGAGGCTCGCCCGTGCGGCGTGCGACGAGGTAGAGGCCCATGACGCCTCGCGCCCGCGCTTCGTGATTGGCGTATTGGGGCCGACCAGCCGCACCGCCTCGCTCAGTCCGGACGTGAACCGCCCGGGTTTCCGCGCCATCAGCTTCGACGAACTGCGCGTTGCCTACCGCGAGGCCGCCGATGGCCTGATCGACGGAGGCGCCGACATCCTGATGGTCGAAACGGTGTTCGACACGCTCAATGCCAAGGCGGCGCTGTTCGCGATCGAAGAGGCCTTTGAGGCCCGCGGCGCGCGCCTGCCGGTGATGGTCTCGGGCACCATCACCGATGCTTCCGGGCGCACCCTCTCCGGGCAGACCGCCGAGGCGTTCTGGTACTCGCTGCGCCATGCGGAGCCTATTGCCATCGGGCTGAACTGCGCGCTGGGCGCAAAGGACCTGCGCGTGCATGTCGACGTGCTGGCGCAGGTGGCCGACGCCTACGTCAGTTGCCACCCGAATGCAGGACTGCCCAATGCGTTTGGTGGTTACGACGAAACGCCGGAAGACATGGCCGCGGTACTTCGCAGTTTTGCCGAAGCGGGCCTGCTGAACCTGGTCGGAGGCTGCTGCGGTACGACGCCCGAACACATTGCCGCCATCGCAGCGGCGGTCGCCGACGTGTCCCCTCGCCAACGCCCCGAGTTGGAGCAGGCCGCGTGATCGACCTCATTTGCGCGCCGCGCACCCTTCGTCCCTGCGCCACCGTTTCCACGGGCGGCGCCGCGCCATCGTTTCGCGATTTACGGCACCACGCGGCCGCAGCCAACTGAACCCCATGCACGCCCTTCCCCGCCAAACCCGCCTGAGCGGCCTTGAGCCGCTGCAGATCACGCCGCAGAGCAACTTCGTCAACGTTGGCGAGCGCACCAACGTCACAGGGTCCGCCCAGTTCAAGAAATTGATCCTGGAGGGACGGTATGACGAGGCCGTGGTCGTCGCCCGCCAGCAGGTGGAGAACGGCGCGCAGGTCATTGACGTCAACATGGACGAGGGCCTGCTCGATTCCGAGCAGGCGATGGTCACCTACCTCAACCTGATCGCCGCCGAACCCGACATCGCGCGCGTCCCGGTGATGGTGGACAGCTCCAAGTGGAGCGTGATCGAGGCCGGCCTGAAATGCCTGCAGGGCAAGGGCATCGTCAACTCCATCTCGATGAAGGAGGGTGAAAGGGAGTTCCTGCGGCAGGCGCGGCTGGTGCGCCGGTATGGCGCGGCCGTCGTGGTCATGGCCTTTGACGAGACCGGCCAGGCGGATACGGTCGAACGCAAGGTCGAGATCTGCTCCCGTGCTTACAAGCTGCTGACCGAGGAGATCGGTTTCCCGCCCGAGGACATCATCTTCGACCCCAACGTGTTCGCAGTCGCCACCGGCATTGAGGAGCACAACGACTATGCGGTGGCCTTCATCGAGGCCTGCCGCGAGCTGAAGCGGCGACATCCCTTCAGCCACATCTCCGGCGGCGTGTCCAACGTCTCGTTCTCGTTTCGCGGCAACGAGCCGGTGCGACAGGCCATCCATGTCGTGTTCCTGTACCACGCCATCAAGGCAGGCATGGACATGGGCATCGTCAATGCCGGCGCGCTGCCCCTGTACGACGATCTCGACCCGCAACTGCGCGAGCGTGTCGAAGACGTCGTCCTGAATCGGCGGAGCGATGCCACTGAGCGTTTGCTGGAAATCGCTGACCGATACCGGGGCAAGAAGGGTGAGAAGAAGGTCGAGGATCTCGCATGGCGCGGGAAAGCCGTACGCGAGCGTCTGAGCCACGCGCTGGTGCATGGCATCGACCAGTACATCGAGGGTGACACCGAGGAAGCCCGTGCCCAGTCCTCGCGCCCGCTGGACGTGATCGAAGGCCCGCTGATGGACGGCATGAACGTGGTCGGCGACCTGTTCGGCGCTGGCAAGATGTTCCTGCCGCAGGTGGTGAAGTCCGCCCGCGTGATGAAGAAGGCAGTGGCCTACCTGCTCCCCTATATCGAGGCCGAAAAGCTGCGTACCGGTGACGCCGGCAAGTCCAACGGCAAGATCGTGATGGCCACGGTCAAGGGTGACGTGCACGACATCGGAAAGAACATCGTCGGCGTGGTGCTGGCCTGCAACAACTTCGAGGTCATCGACCTGGGGGTGATGGTGCCGGCGCAGACCATCCTGGATGCCGCGGTGCGTGAGAACGCCGACCTGGTCGGCCTGTCCGGGCTGATCACGCCGTCGCTGGAAGAAATGAGCCACGTCGCCCGCGAGATGCAGCGCCAAGGCCTGAGCATGCCCCTGATGATTGGCGGCGCCACCACGTCGCGCGCGCACACGGCGCTGAAGATCGACCCGCATTACCAGGCGCCGACCGTATGGGTGAAGGATGCCTCGCGTGCGGTCGGCGTAGCGCAGTCGTTGATCAGCGTGGACCTGCGCGACGCCTTCGTAGCCGCCAACGCCTCCGATTATGCGGAGATACGCGAGCGGCATCGAAATCGTGGCGACGGCAAGCGATTGGTGCCGCTGGACAAGGCGCGTTCGCAGCGCTTCGACGGCGGCTGGCCTGACTACACCCCGCCCCCGCCCAACCAGCCAGGCCTGCACGTATTCGAGGACTGGCCTCTGGACGACCTGGTCGACCTGATCGACTGGACGCCATTCTTCCAGGCATGGGAACTGGCCGGGCGCTTCCCCGCGATTCTCGACGACGAGGTCGTCGGTACCCAGGCGCGCGAACTGTACCGCGACGCACGCGCGATGCTCGACCGCATCGTCAAGGACAAGTGGCTGACCGCCAAGGCGGTGTTTGCGCTCTGGCCCGCGCAGTCCGTGGGTGATGACGTACGCGTCGAGGTCGACGGCCACACGGAGACGCTGCATTTCCTCCGCCAGCAGGCCGACAAGCCGATCGAACGCCCCGACTTCTGCCTGGCCGACTTTATCGCGCCGCAGGGCAGCGGTCGCCAGGACTGGATCGGCGGCTTTGCGGTGACCGCCGGCATCGGCATCGAGGAGCACGTTACCCGGTTCGAAGCGGACCACGACGACTACAACGCGATCCTGTTCAAGGCGCTGGCCGACCGGCTGGCGGAAACCCTCGCCGAGCGCCTCCACCAGCGGGTTCGCACGGAGTTCTGGGGCTACGCGCCCGAAGAATCCCTCGACAGCGAAGCGCTGATCGACGAGCAATACCGTGGCATTCGCCCGGCCCCCGGTTATCCCGCGTGTCCGGAGCACAGCGAAAAGGCCACGTTGTTCCGTTTGCTCGACGCGGAGTCCCGTATCGGGCTGCGCCTGACGGAGAGCTTTGCGATGTACCCGGCCGCCGCGGTATCGGGCTACTACTTCAGCCACCCCGGCAGCCAGTATTTCGTGGTCGGCCGCGTCTCGAAGGAACAGGTCGAGGACTATGCCCGTCGCAAGGGCGTCAGCCTCGCCCAGGCGGAACGCTGGCTGGCGTCGAACCTGGATTACGACCCGGAATAACGACCGCCTAGTCCGCCTCGGCCGCGGCCTCGCGGCCCTGCTGGCGGATCAGCGCTTCCTCGCGAGCGTCGTTGATCGCGTGCCGTACGCTGTCGACGTCCGCCACCGAGTCGTCGTGCTCGAACTCTCCGGTGAGCTCGCTGTCAGGATGCAGCGCACCGGCCTCGAACAGCGCCCACATCTCCTCGGCGTACCAGGTGTCCAACAGCTCGGGTGCCCAACGGCCCAGGCTGGCGGTGATGTTGTTCACGTCACGCAACAGCATCGTACGTGCCGCATTGTTGCCCGCGGCGCTCACCACCTGCGGGAAGTCGATGATGACCGGGCCGTCGGGAGCGACCAGTACGTTGTACTCCGACAAGTCACCGTGAATCAGTCCCACGCACAGCATCTTCACGATGTGGCGGATCAGGAAGCGGTGAAACCCCCGCGCCTGATCCGGCGCAAGCTCCACTTCGCCCAGACGAGGCGCGGAATGGCCGTCCGCGTCAGTTACCAGTTCCATCACCAGCACACCGTGGTAGTACCCGTACGGCTCCGGTACGCGCACTCCAGCATCACGCAACTGGTAGAGCGCGTCGACTTCGGTGTTCTTCCAGGCCGTCTCCTGCTGCTTGCGCCCGTATTTGGACGCCTTGCCAATCGCACGGGCCTCCCGGCTGCCGCGCACCTTGCGCCCTTCCTGGTACTGCACCCGCTGCTGGAAGCTGCGCTGGGCCATGTCCTTGTAGACCTTTGCGCAGCGGACATCATCGCCTGAGCGCACCACGTACACCGCCGCCTCCTTGCCGCTCTTGAGGGGACGCATCACTTCGTCGATCACGCCTTCGTCAATCAATGGCTGTAAGCCGGGGGGAGTCTTCATGGGTTCCTGAACATGGAAGGCGGCGATAACCCGTTTCCGGCTCATCGGTCCGCATATCATTACACTTGCTGCCCGTCGCCACGAATCCAGTCATGTCCGAACCTACCCGCCTCGACAAACGCGTCGCCGAGCTTGTCGGGTGTTCCCGAGCTGAAGCGCAGCAGTACATCGAAGGCGGCTGGGTGCTGGTCGATGGGGAAGTCGTGGAGGAGCCCCAGGCCCCAGTGACGAACCAGAAGCTGGAGCTCGCCGCAGGCGCCCGCCTGGAGCCGATCGAGCCAGCCACCTTGCTGCTGCACAAACCCGCTGGACTGCACGACGAAGAGGCTGCGGCACGGGTGACCCCCGAAACACGCTCGGCGGTCGACAGCTCGGAAGTGCGCATGCTCAAGCGGCATTTCCACCGACTGGCGCCGCTGATGCCACTGGACGCCGAAGCCAGCGGGCTGCTGGTGCTCACCCAGGATGGCCGGGTCCGTCGGCGGCTGACCGAGGACCATGCGCTGATCGAACAGGAGTTCGTGGTGGAAGTCGCCGGAAACATCGCGCCATACGGAATGGCCCGGCTCGCCCACGGCCTGCACTACCGCGGCAGGGCGCTGGCACCGTGCAAGGTCAGCTGGCAGAACGAAACCCGCCTTCGGTTCGCAATCAAGGGCGTGCAGCCGGGCCAGCTGCGCCACATGTGCCACGAGGTCGGGCTTGACGTTGTCTCCATCCGGCGCCTGCGAATCGGCCGCATCGGGCTGAGCAAGATGCCGGTGGGGGAATGGCGTTATCTCCCCGTCGGCGAACGGTTCTGAAGGCAGGCGTTACCAGACCAGGTCGTCCGGCACCTGGTAGGCCGGGTCGCTGTACGGGTCATCTTCGCTTGGCGCATTCGGGTCGACCTTGAGCGCGACCGCCTGCGCGAAAATCGCCTCGGCCTGCGCCAGCACCTCGGCGGTCACCAGCAGGTAGCGCCCCTCCAACTGCACCACGCCCAACTCGCCGGCGTTGAGCGCCTTCAGTTGCTCCGCGGTGACATACACGCGCTTGATCTTGCCGCCGTAGGGGAAGTGGCGCGCGATCTCGGCGTCGGCCACGTTCAGGCCCTTGTCCTTGACGAACTCGGCCAGCTTGGCACGCGCCTCACGCTTGATCCGGGCTTCCTCCTGCTTCGCCTTCTCGGCCGCGATGCGCTCATCCTTCTCTCGCTGCGCGCGGATGGCGTAAGCCTTGGCAAGGTCGATGTCCTCGCGGCTGGCGGGCTTGCCGGACTTCTGCCCTTGCGGACGTCCGCCACCCGGATGACCGGGTCGACCCTGGTCCGTCTTCCCGGCTGCACCGCGTGCGTGCGGCGGGCCACCTGGACGCCCCTTTCCACCTTCCCTGATGAGGCCCGGCTTACCTGCGCCGGGCTTGCCTGCGCCGGGCCTACCGCCCCCGGGCTTGCCCGGAGCGGACTTGTCGGAACGTTCGGGTTTGGCCGGCGCAGTGAATCCCAGGCCAAGCAGCTGGTCGCGAAGACTGTTGCTCATCATGTCTCTCGTGCGTGATGCATCCGTGCCCAGCGAAATCGCCGCGACGGCAGCAGATCAGTGTCAGTAGTGCGGAGGCGGCGGCTCGCTGGACGGGTCACCCGTCAGCGGCGCGCTCGACATCGCCAATCGAAGCTGCTTCACCTCTTCCAGCACCCGGTGCAGCAACAGCGAGTTGCGGGTTTCCTCGTTACGCGCCGCGGCCAGGGCGTCGCTCAGTTCGGTCAACGCCAGCTCCTGGAACGCGAGCCGCGTCTCCAGGTCCACCAGCCGCTGTTCAAGCTCGCTACTCATGTGTCCGCCCGGATGGAGCGACCGCGACCGATGCCGTAATAGGCCAGCCCAAGCGCCTCCAGCTCGTCCGGGTGGTACAAGTTGCGGCCGTCGAACACCACCTTGTCCCGAAGCGCATCGCGGACGCGGTTGAAGTCCGGGCTGCGGAACTGCTTCCATTCGGTTACCACCACCAGTGCATCCACGTCGACCAGCGCCTGGTACGCCGAATCGCACAGCAGCAGATCATCGCGCTCGCCAAAGATGCGCAGCGCCTCGTGGTGGGCTTCCGGATCGTAAGCGCGCACCTTGGCACCGGCCTGCCACAGCAGCGCAAGCAACGTGCGACTGGAGGCCTCGCGCATGTCGTCGGTATTGGGCTTGAAAGCCAGACCCCACACGGCCACGGTCTTGCCGCGCAGTGCGTCAACCCCGCCGTAATGGCGGACCATCAAGTCAAACAGGTGCGCCTTCTGCCTGTCATTGACCGATTCCACCGAGTTCAACAACTCAGCGTTGTAGCCGTTCTGCTGGGCCGTCTTGGCCAATGCCTGCACATCCTTGGGGAAGCAGGAGCCACCGTAGCCTGCGCCCGGGTAAATGAAATGCCAGCCAATCCGGGGGTCCGAACCAATGCCCTGCCGCACCATCTCCACGTCCGCGCCAACGCGCTCGGCGATGTTGGCGATCTCGTTCATGAAACTGATCTTGGTCGCCAGCATCGCGTTGGCCGCGTACTTGGTCAGCTCCGCCGAGCGCACGTCCATCACCACGATGCGTTCGTGGTTGCGGTTGAACGGGGCGTACAGACGCTTGAGTTTCTCCACCGCGCCGGCGTCATCGGCGCCAATCACGATGCGATCCGGGCGCATGCAGTCGTTGACCGCATCGCCCTCCTTCAGGAACTCCGGGTTGGACACCACGTGGAAGGCGATGTCCTCGCCGCGCGCCGCCAGCTCCGCGGCAATCGCCGCCCGCACCTTGTCGGCGGTCCCCACCGGCACCGTGGACTTGTCCACCACCACCGCCGGCCTGCCAAGGTGCTGGCCAATGGTCCGGGCCACGGCGAGCACATACTTGAGGTCGGCGCTGCCATCCTCGTCCGGCGGGGTGCCCACCGCGATGAACAGCACGTCGCCGTGGGCAACGGCCGACGCCGCATCGGTGGTGAATCGCAAGCGCCCTGCCGCGTGGTTGGCCTTCACCATCGGCTCCAGTCCCGGCTCGAAGATCGGGATGATGCCGTTGTTCAGGCCGTCAACCTTGGCGGTGTCAATGTCGACACAGACGACGTCGTGGCCGACATCGGCCAGGCAGGTGCCGGTGACCAGACCCACATAGCCGGTACCGAAAATGGTGACGCGCATTCCCTGGAATCCTTCAATGCGATGACGCAACAAACCGCCCCACGCAGGGCGACCGCTGCCTGGCAGCGATCGCCCGCGCGGCTTACTTCTTGCCCGGCTGCACCACGTCCTGCAGCTCGACTTCGAAGACCAACGTTTCGTTCGGGCCAATCGGGCCGCCCGGGGTGCCGGCTTCGCCATAACCCAGCTTGGCCGGAATCCAGAACTTGTACTTGCTACCGACGGTCATCAGCTGCAGGCCTTCCTGCCAGCCCGGGACCACGCCCTGCAGCGGGAACACCACCGGCTCGCCACGGTCGTAGGAGCTGTCAAAGGTCTTGCCGTCAAGCAGGGTGCCCTTGTAGTGCACCTTCACCATGTCGGTGGCCTTCGGCTTGGCGCCGGTGCCTTCCGTAACGACCTGGTACTGCAAGCCCGAGGCGGTGGTCTTCACGCCTTCCTTCTTGCCGTTCTCGGCGAGGAACTTGGCCCCGGCCTCGGCGTTCTTCTTGGCCTTGGCCATCATCTCGGCGATGCGCTTGGCCTGGATCTTCTGGCCGAAGGCCTCGCGGATCACCTGGGCCTGCTTGTCGTCGATGAGCGCCTTTTCACCGGCCACGCCAGCCTTCAGGCCCTTGATCATGGCCTCGACGTCGTACTCGCCCTTGGCGGGCTCCAGCGACTTGGCGATGTCCAGGCCGATCACGTAGCCGGCCTGGGCCTTGTCGCCCTCGAGACCCGGAATCTTGACGGAACTGGCGGAACCTTCGGCCGACTCGGCGCCCGCGGTGGCGGTACCTTCTGCCTTGTCGTCAGGCTTGTTGCAGGCAGCCAAAGCCAGGGTGGCCGCGGCCAGGATAGCGATGTGACGCACGGATTGCTTCATGGAACAGGACTCCACTCAAATGCGGCGTCCGCCGCACCGGCGGGGGCAGGCGCGGCGGACGGGGGCACGAAATGTGCCGACGGACTGTGTCGGGGAAGGACTGAACGTACCGTTACGGCACGATCGCCATCAACTCCACGTCGAACTGCAGCGTTGCGTTCGGACCAATCGGGCCGCCCGGCGTTCCGCGCGCGCCATAGGCCAGCTCGCCAGGGATCCAGAAGCGGAACTTGCTGCCCACGGGCATCATCGCCACGCCTTCGGTCCAACCGGCAATGACCTGGTTCAGCGGGAACTCGGCTTCCTGGCCGCGATCGTACGAGCTGTCAAACACCGTGCCGTCCAGCAGCGTGCCGTGGTAGTTCACGCGCACCTTGTCGGTGGCCTTCGGGCGCGGCCCGGAGCCCTGGCGCAACACCATGTACTGCAGGCCCGACGGCGTGGTGAACACGCCCTTTTCACCCTTGTTCTTGGCAAGGAACGCAGCACCCTCAGCCTTGTTCTTGTCGGCCTGTTCGCTGGCACGCGCCTGCGCCTTGGCCTGCATGCGCTGGGAGAACGCGTCGCGGATGGCATTGGCTTCGGTTTCCGACAGCAGCGACGGGCCCTTGGCCAGCGCCGTGCGCACCGACTGCATCAACACCGGCAGTTCGATCTCTTCCTTGATGCCAGCCAGCGAACGGCCGACGTCAGCGCCCACCAGGTAACCCACCTTGTCCTTGGCGACGTCAGGGGCCTTGGTGCCTTCCGGCGCCTTGCCCATGCGCACGCCGATCCGCTGCATCAGCGCGCCACCCACGGCCTGCGCCTCCTTGTCGTCGAGCAGCGGCTTGCCGCCGTCGAACGCGTTCTTGACCGCGCGTTCGAACGCGGCCACGTCAAGGTCGGGGCCTACCGGCGCGATGGAGGTCGCGACATCCTGGCCGATCATGTAGCTGACCTTTTCGCGGTCGTTGGTAAGCACGGTCTTGTCCTTGGCAATGGCAACGGCACCGGTCAGCGCCGCAGCAGTGGTGATGATCACGGCCAGGCCGCGCGAGAAAGCATTCATTCCGAGACAGCTCCTGTCGGATACGCCGCTGGCGCGGCGCGAAGTTCCCATTGTCGCGACCTGCGCCCCGGACGGCAATCTCGGGCACAGGTCGGCGTGTGGCGGAGGTACCCGCCGTCAGCGTTTAGCCACGCGCGGCGCCTTCAGCGCCTGTTCGATCGCATTCACGATGGCCTTGTCGTCCGGCTTGGTGCGGCTGCCCCAACTGGCAATCAGTCGACCGTCGCGCCCAATCAGGTACTTGTGGAAGTTCCACTTGGGCGCCTCGCCCGACGTGGCGGCCAACGCCTTATAGAACGGCGTGGCCTGCTCGCCCACCACGTGCACCTTCTCGAACATCGGGAACTTCACGCCATAAGTCAGCGTGCAGAACTCCTGGATCTGCTTTTCGTCGGTGAATTCCTGCTCGCGGAAATCGCCCGACGGGAAGCCCAGGACGGCAAACCCCTTGCCCTTGTACTTGGCATGGAGTGCTTCCAGGGCCTCGAACTGGGGCGTGAAGCCGCACTTGCTGGCGGTATTGACGACCAGCAACACCTGGCCGCCGTAGGCCTTCTCCAGATTGACCGGGGTCTTCCCAGCCAAGGGCCGGAAGCTGTGGGCCAAGAGCCCGCCAGCCGCCAGTGCCACCCCCGCAACCAACAGGGAAGCGGCCGCAAAGGCCGCCAGAACGTTATTTCGGGTCATGTGAAGGCCTCGGAAGCGGAACGTGGGGCAAGTATGACTTCAGTTGGGTTGGAGGCGCTTGACGGGGCGTGTTTTGGTGTTATAGTTGCATACAACACCGGTCTACTAACGAGCAGGACGTTCACCATGAACAACGCGCTCCGCCACACCGCACTGACCCTCGCCGCCGCCAGCGCCCTGCTGGTGTTGGTCGCCCTGCCTTCGAATCCGGTTGCCTCCCCTTCGGGTGCCACCCTTTCGAGCGTGGTCGCGGCCCCTTCCACGGACACCCTGGGCCTGGCCGCCACGGACAGCGCCTCGGACGCACCGAAACGCGTGATCAGGAAGAGTGCGCGCCACCGCCGGCAGACGTTGGTCATGCCCTTTTTCTCATTCGCACAGCGGGGTTGACCATGACCGCAATCCAATGGAGCGATGGCGCTCCCATCTATCGCCAGCTGAAGGACCGCGTCATCGCCATGATGCTCGACGGCCTCCTCAAGCCCGGCGACGCCCTGCCCTCCGTCCGGCAGGTCGCGGCCGAGTACCAGCTGAATCCCATCACCGTCTCGCGCGCCTATCAGGAACTGGCGGACGAGGCACTCGTAGAAAAGCGCAGGGGACTGGGCATGTACGTCACAGAAGAGGCTGCAAGGAAGTTGCTCGTCAATGAACGTGAACGCTTCCTCCGCGAGGAATGGCCGCTGGTGCTGGAGCGCATCCAGCGACTGGGCCTGTCCATGGAAGAACTGATGGGCCCGAAGGCCATCGGAGGCACAGCATGAACACGATGGCCAATGTTTCCACCGGTTCGGTCGTTACGGCCCGCAACCTGCGCAAGGCTTACAAGAACAAGGTGGCGCTGGACAACACCACGTTCTCGATTCCCACCGGCCGCATCATCGGCCTGATCGGCCCCAACGGCGCGGGGAAGACCACCGCGCTCAAGGCCATCCTCGGACTGGTCCCGTTCGAGGGCGAGTTGAGCGTGCTCGGCCGCGACCCGCGCACCGAGCGCGACGACCTCATGCGCGACGTGTGCTTCATTGCCGACGTGGCGGTGCTGCCGCGCTGGATCCGGGTCAAGGAAGCCATCGAGTTCGTGGCCGGCGTGCACCCGCGCTTCGACCGGGCCAAGTGCGAGCGCTTCCTCGAGCACACCCAGCTCAAGCCCAACCTGCGCGTTCGCGAAATGTCCAAGGGCATGATCGTGCAGCTGCACCTGGCGCTGGTGATGGCCATCGACGCCAAGCTGCTGGTCCTGGACGAGCCGACCCTCGGCCTCGACATCCTCTACCGCAAGCAGTTCTACCAGCGCCTGCTGGAAGACTACTTCGACGAGGAGAAGACCATCATCGTCACCACCCACCAGGTCGAGGAGATCGAACACATCCTCACCGACGTGATGTTCATCCGCGACGGCAAGATGGTCCTGGACACCGACATGGAGTCACTAGGCGATCGCTTCACCGAGTTGCTGGTGGACAGCGCCCACCTGGACGCCGCCCGCAGCCTCCAACCCATCGACGAGCGCTCGCTGCCGTTCGGCAAGACCGTGATGCTGTTCGACGGGGTGCCTTTCGCGCAGTTGGAGCCGCTCGGTGAAACCCGCACGCCGGGCCTCGCCGACCTGTTCGTCGCCACAATGAAGGGGACCTACGCATGAATGCCATTGTCGAATCCCACGTGCGCGCCCCTGTCGCCGCACCGCACCCCACCCACAAGCTGAAACTGCTGCTCAAGCGCGAGTTCTGGGAGCACAAGGGCGGGTTCCTCTGGGCACCCCTGGTGGCCGGCGGCATCTTCCTGCTGCTGAGCCTGATGGGCGCGGGCGTAGGCGAGGCTTTCCTCCGCAAGGCGCCGGACCATGCCCGCGTCAACGTCGAAGGTGCCAGCTTCCGCATCAATGGCCTGGACCTGTCGCAATTGACCGAGAAACTGGGCCCCGAGGAACTGCGCGAGTTTGGCGGCGTGATCGACGCCAGCCTGTACATGGCCGCCAGCTGGCCCTTGATCGTGCTCACCTTCGTGGTCTTCTTCTACTGCCTGAGCTGCCTGTACGACGACCGCAAGGACCGCAGCGTGCTGTTCTGGAAGTCGTTGCCCGTGTCGGACCGCGACACCGTGCTGTCCAAGGTCGGCAGCGCCGTGGTGGTGGCCCCCGCACTCGCAATAGCCGCCGGCATTGCGACCATGATCGGTTCGATGGTGCTGTACAGCGGCCTGGTGCTGCTGCACGGGGGTAATCCGCTGACCTTGCTGTGGGGACCTGCCAGCCCGCTGAAGGTCGCCGGCAACATGATCGCCTCGCTGCCGGTGTATGCCCTGTGGGCCATGCCGACCGTGGGCTGGCTGATGCTCTGCTCGGCCTGGGCACGCAGCAAGGCGTTCCTGTGGGCAGTGATGATCCCGGTCTTCGCAGGCATCTTCGTCACCTGGTTCGACATGATGCAGTTCTTCAACCTGGAAGCCGCCTGGTTCTGGAAGAACGTCGTGGCCCGCGTGCTGTTCAGCGTGGCGCCGGGAACCTGGTTCGATGCGGCGCGCATCGGCCACATCGATGCCGACGGCCCGCAGGCGGTGCATGCACTGGTCAACCTGCAGACCACGTACTCGACCCTGGCTTCGCCCTCGCTGTGGATCGGCGTGGTGGCAGGCGCCCTGATGCTGATTGGCGCGGTGCGCCTTCGCCGGTGGCGTGACGAGGGCTGATGCCCTCGTCGCACCCCCCACTTCTTACTCAAGGCCTTACGTCATGAAGCAAGTACGCATTGCGACCCTCACCCTGCTGGCCTGCGTTCCCTTGCTGGGTGCGTGCCGCCCGCAATCCGCGCCGGCGCCAGCGTCGGCAGAGACTACCGAGGCGCCCGCCACCGCACTGGGCAAGGTGGTGGATGAAGCCACCCAGAAGGCACGCGCCAAGCTCGCCGAGGAGCCCATCTCGCTGTCAAGCGACGACGACAGCCTGCCCAAGGCGGAGATTTCCCCCAAGGGCGACCTGCTCATCGATGGCAAGGCCGTGGCCGTCAACGACCAGCAACGCGCCCTGTTGCTGGAACACCGCGCCAACGTGGTCGCCATTGCCGAGGCAGGCATGGTCATCGG
>CBFGOS010000003.1:0-29185 GCA_965650425.1 uncultured Lysobacter sp.
TGGAAGCCGGCGGCGACGTCATCGGCATCATCCCCGAGCAGCTGATGGGCTGGGAAGTCGCGCACAAGGGCCTGACCCGCCTGGAAGTCGTGGCCAACATGCACGAGCGCAAGATGCGCATGTTCGACCTTTCTGACGGCTTCATCGCCTTGCCCGGTGGCTTCGGCACGATGGACGAGATGTTCGAGATGCTGACCTGGCGCCAGCTCGGCATTGGCGACAAGCCATGCGCATTCCTCGACGTCGACGGCTTCTACGCACCGATCGTGGCGATGATGGACCGCATGGTGGAGGAGCGATTCCTGCATCCCGACCAGCGTCGCGACCTGTGGCATGGCGAGGACATCGCGGCAATGCTGGACTGGATGCAACGCTATGCACCGGCGGAGGCCAGCAAGTGGCTCGATGAGAAACGCCGCAAGGATCTGCGCTGATACCTGCATCGGCGTCTGGGACGGATGCACCTGTGGGACTCACCTGCGGCGCCATTGCGTTCCCTCCCCACATCGCCGCCGACGAAAGTCGCAGGCCGATCGGATGCGGGATCGCTCCCGGCCGGTCACAATAGCGGCCGGCCCGCATCAAACACGGACGCACGCATGACCATCCCCAGCCGCTTCGCCGCCTTCCGCATCCACAACGACGAAGCGGGTTACCGCAGCGGTGTCGAACAGGTCAGCCTTGACGACCTGGCACCGGGTGAGGTGGTCATCAAGACCGCGTTCTCGTCGATCAACTTCAAGGACGCGCTGGCCGGCACGGGTGAAGGCAAGATCCTGCGCCGCTTCCCGCTGGTGGGCGGCATCGATGTGGCGGGTCACGTCGTGGCCTCCACCGACCCGGCCTTCAAGGAAGGGGACGAGGTGCTCACCACCGGTTGTGGCCTGAGCGAAACCCGCGATGGGGGCTACAGCACGTATGCGCGCCTGGAGTCGCGGTGGGCCGTCCGGTTGCCCAACGGCCTCAGCCTGCGCGAGAGCATGATCCTGGGCACGGCCGGGTTCACGGCCGCCCTCGCCCTGCTGCGCATGGTCGAGAACCGGCAGACCCCCGATCTTGGCCCGTTGGCCGTCACCGGTGCCACCGGCGGCGTTGGCTCGCTCGCGGTCGACATTTTCAGCCGCGCCGGCTTTGAGGTGCATGCCATCAGCGGCAAGCCCGAACACGCCGATTACCTCGCGTCGATTGGCGCCAGCCAGGTGCTGGGGCGCGACGCACTGTCGACCACGCGACCGATGGAATCGGCGCGATTTGGCGGTGGCCTGGACAACGTCGGCGGCGCGATGCTGGCCAGCCTGCTCGCGCAGACGGCCCCATACGGCAATGTCGCCAGCGCCGGATTGGCGGCAAGCGCGGACCTTGCGACGACGGTCATGCCCTTCATCATCCGTGGCGTCTCGCTGCTGGGCGTGGCCTCCGCCGGCACGGCGCGCGATATTCGCCACGCGGTATGGCAGCACCTGGCGACAGATTGGAAACCGCGCCACCTGGAGCGCATCTGCACCCGGGAAGTGCCGCTGGCAGACCTTCCCACGGTGTTTCCAACGATGCTGGCCGGTGGTTCGTTCGGCCGTACGTTGGTCACGTTCTGAGATCTCGTCGAACCGACAGCGCTTGCGGCCACCCCATCGACCGCTACAATCGGCGGGGACAAGGGGGGGGGCAAATGGCGCGTATCCTGATCGTTGACGATTCACCGGTGCAGCTGATGGGCATCCGCCGCATCGTTGAAAAGCTGGGCCACGAGCCGATCACGGCGGAAGACGGCGCTGCCGGCGTGGATGCGGCCAAGCGGGAATTGCCCGACCTGATCCTGATGGACGTGGTGATGCCCAATCTCAACGGCTTCCAGGCAACGCGTTCCATCTGCCGGGACCAGGCCACCAAGCACATCCCGGTCGTACTGGTGACCACCAAGGACCAGGACACCGACCGCGTCTGGGGCATGCGCCAGGGCGCGAAGGCCTACATCACCAAGCCTTTCAGCGAAGAAGACCTGGCAACGGTCATCGCCGAACTGCTGCCGCAGTAAGGCAAGCGGCCGCCTCACCTCCCCGTCCTTGACGGGCCTCAGGCCCGCCGCCAATCGTCTCCAAACGCATCGCGCAGGGTGGCATAGGCCGCCTGCTGGTCGTCGGTATGCGCCCTCGGCGCCAACACCTCCAGCTCCACGATCTGGTCACCGGTGGGATGACGACCGCTGGCGTCGCCCGGCAGCCCCCGACCACGCAGGCGAAGCTTCCGCCCGGCTTCGGAGCCCGCGGGAATCTTCAGTTCGACCCGACCGCCCAAGGTCGGCACGCTCAAGGTGGCACCCAGCGCAGCCTCCCAAGGGGCGATCGGCAGGACGTGGATCACGTTGCGACCGTCCACCTCGAAGTCGGGGTGGGCCGCGTACTCGATTTCCAGCAACAGGTCGCCATGCGCGCCCTGGCCACCCAGCCGGATCACCTGTCCGGGTCGCACGCCCTTGGGCACGCGGATGTCCAGTGTCTTTCCGTTGACGGAAATGCGCACGGTGCTGCCTTCGTACACCGCTTCCAGCGACACCGCCAGCTTGGCCCGGGTGTCGCCGCGCGGCGCGGGACCACGACTCGTCCCTTGGCCGAAGCCACCGGCACGCCCACGACCGAACAGGCTCTCGAAGAAGTCACTGAAGCCCCCGCCCGCGCCGCCCCCAGCAAAGATCTCCTCGAAATCCGCGCCGCCGAAGCCCCCGCCAAACCCACCCGGGGGTGGCTGGATGTCGTCGCCCGGCCGATAGCCCCGCGCACGCAACTGGTCGTAGGCCTGCCGCTTCTGCGGATCGCGCAGCGCTTCATAGGCCTCGTTGATGGCCTTGAACCGCTCCTCGGCGTCGGACTCCTTGCTCACGTCCGGGTGGTACTTGCGCGCAAGGCGACGATAGGCGGTCTTGATCTCCGCCTCGCCCGCGCTGGGTTCCACACCCAGGGTCTGGTAGTAGTCCTTGAACTGCATTGAACGCTCCCGCGTGTTCTGACGCCGACCACCCACTGCCACGTGTCGGACCTTCCTGCACTGATGGCGGCTGGGGCGTCAATTTCAAGTGATCGACCTTGCACCCTGCGCGGAGGATACTCTCACCTTTATCGCCCCACACACAGGAGCATTCCATGACCATCCAGGTCGGCGACCATCTGCCCGAAATCCCCCTTCAGCGCATCCGTGATGGTGTCGAAATCGTCGATACCGCGACTCTGTTCAATGGCCGCCGCGCGGTGCTGTTCGCCGTGCCAGGCGCGTTCACGCCCACGTGCTCGGAACGGCACCTGCCGGGCTTCGTCGAGAATTTCGAGGCGTTTCGCAGCCGCGGGATCGAGGTCTATTGCATGGCGGTCAACGACGCCTTCGTGATGCAGGCATGGGGCAAGAGCCAGAATGTGCCGGAAGGCCTGACGTTGCTGGCGGACGGCAACGGCGAATTCACCCGGGCCCTGGGCCTGGAACTGGATGCCACCGGCTACGGCATGGGCATCCGCTCCAAGCGCTTCGCGATTTACGCCGACAATGGCGTGGTGCGCCAGTTGCACGTGGAGGCACCCGGGGAATTCCGCGTCTCGTCCGCGGAGTACGTCCTGGAGCACCTGCCGGCCTGACCGCAGGCGCGCCTGCGCACTCAGGCGCAGACCGCATGAAAAAGCCCCGGCCTTGGCCGGGGCTTTTTCGCTTCTGGCAGGACGAGCGCGGACGTCAGGCTTCCGCGGTGCCCTCGCCGCCCACGGCGGCATCGACGCTGCCGATGGCACTGGCCTCGCCCTCAAGGCCTTCGTCGTCATCCAGCGAGGCATCCAGGCGTTCGATGGCCTGCAGCGTCTCGCCAGCAGACAGGCGCATCAGGGTCACGCCCTGCGTGTTGCGGCCGACCTGCGATATCTCGGCCGCGCGGGTGCGCACCAGGGTGCCGCCGTCGGAGATCAGCAGCACGTCGTGGTGGTCGCTGAGCTGGATGGCGCCGACCAGCGCACCGTTGCGCTCGGTGGTCTTCAGCGCGATCACGCCCTGGATGCCACGGCCCTTGCGCGGGTATTCGTCCAGCGGGGTGCGCTTGCCGTAACCGTTCTCGGAAGCGGTGAGGATGTCGCCCTCACCGTCGACCACGATCAAGCTGACGACCCGGGCACCGGCGGTGGCCTCTTCGCCCTCGCCCTCGCCCTCGGCCAGGCGCATGCCGCGCACGCCGGTGGCGGTACGGCCCATCGCACGCACCTCATCCTCGTTGAAGCGCACGGCCTTGCCGTTGCTGGCGAACAGCATGACGTCGCGGTTGCCGTCGGTCAGCTCGGCGTTGACCAGTGCATCGCCCTCGTCCAGGTTGATGGCGATCTTGCCGCGCGCCAGCTTGAATGCGAACTCGGTGAGCGGGGTCTTCTTGACCGTGCCGTTGCGGGTCGCGAAGAACACGTACTTGCCTTCTTCGTACTCGCGCACCGGCACCATGGCCTGCACCTTCTCGCCGGCTTCCAGCGCGATCCAGTTGATGATCGGGCGACCACGGGCATTGGGACCGGCATCTGGCAGCTGGTGCACCGGCAGCCAGAACACGCGGCCGGCACTGGTGAAGGTCAACAGCGTGTCGTGGGTGTTGACCAGCCACAACTGGTCGATGAAGTCCTCGTCCTTGGTAGATGCCGCGTTGCGCCCCTTGCCGCCGCGCTTCTGCGCACGGTAGGTGGTCACCGGCTGGCGCTTGGCATAGCCCGCGTGCGACAGGGTCACGACGACGTCTTCCGGCGCGATCAGGTCCAGGATGTCGAGGTCTTCCTCGCTCTGGCGGATCTCGCTGCGGCGCGCGTCGCCGAACTCTTCCTTGACGTTGCGCAGTTCGGTGCGGATGACCTCCAGCAGCACGGCCGGATCCTCGAGGATCTCGATCAGGCCCCGGATGGTCTCCAGCAGTTGCTTGTATTCGTCGGTGAGCTTGTCCTGCTCCAGGCCGGTCAGGCGGTGCAGGCGCATTTCCAGGATCTGCTGCGCCTGCGCCTCGGTGAGCTGGTAGCGACCGTCCATCAGGCCCACGCCCTGCGGAAGGTCCTCTGGGCGCGACGCCTCCGCGCCGGCCGCCGCCAACAGCGCGCCGACCAGACCGGCTTCCCACGTACGCGCCAGCATGCGCTCGCGTGCTTCGTTGGGATTGGCCGACGTCTTGATCAGCTCGATCATCTCGTCGATGTTGGCGAGCGCGACGGTCAGGCCTTCCAAAATGTGCGCGCGCTGGCGGGCCTTGCGCAGCTCGAAGATCGTACGGCGGGTCACCACCTCGCGGCGGTGGCGCAGGAAGATCTCCAGGAACTCCTTCAGGTTCAGCAGCTTCGGGCGGCCGTCAACGATGGCCACCATGTTGATGCCGAACACCGACTCCATCTGGGTCTGCTGGTAGAGGTTGTTGAGCACAACCTCCGCGGACTCGCCGCGCTTGATCTCGATGTAGATGCGCATGCCGTCCTTGTCGGACTCATCGCGCAGCTCGCTGATGCCTTCGAGCTTCTTTTCCTTGACCAGCTCGGCGATCTTCTCGATCAGGCGCGCCTTGTTGACCTGGTACGGGATCTCGGTGACGGCAATGGCCTCGCGGCCGTTGTCATTGACCTCGATCTCGGCACGGGCGCGCATGCGCACGCGGCCACGGCCGGTGCGGTAGCCGGCGATGATGCCAGCGGTACCGTTGATGATGCCCGCGGTCGGGAAATCGGGACCCGGGATGTATTCCATCAACCCGTCGACGTCGATCAGCGGGTTGTCGATCAGCGCGATGGTCGCGTCGATCACTTCGGACAGGTTATGCGGTGGGATGTTGGTCGCCATGCCCACCGCGATGCCGGCCGAACCGTTGACCAGCAGGTTCGGGATCCGGGTCGGCATGACCGTCGGCTCCAGTTCCTTCTCGTCGTAGTTGGGTTGGAAGTCGACGGTTTCCTTGTCGATGTCGGCCATCAGCTCGTGGCTGAGGCGCGACATGCGCGCTTCGGTGTATCGCATGGCCGCGGCGGAGTCGCCGTCGATGGAGCCGAAGTTACCCTGGCCATCCACCAGCATGTAGCGCAGCGAGAACGGCTGCGCCATGCGCACCAGCGTGTCGTACACCGCGGTGTCGCCGTGCGGGTGGTACTTACCGATGACGTCACCGACGATACGCGCCGACTTGTAGTACGGCTTGTTGCTGTGCGCACCCAGCTCGTTCATCGCGTACAGGACGCGGCGGTGCACCGGCTTGAGACCGTCCCGGGCATCGGGGAGTGCGCGGCCCACGATCACGCTCATGGCGTAATCGAGGTAGCTTCGGCGCATCTCGTCTTCGAGGTTGACCGGGATGATTTCCTTGGCGAGTTCGGCCATCAGGTTTCCGTGTTCTGCAGTGGTCGGCGCCGCTGGAACCCCCGTCGCGCAGGCGCGCCCGGCACGCCGGGACGCGTCGCTTCGACGGCCGCTTCAGGGCGTGCGAAAAGGACATTCAATCCTATCACGTTTCAGGGTCCGATTGACCCTGCTTTTCTACGCAGAAACAGCTACTTACGCGAAAAATCGCGAAGATTTCTTGTCTGCTGCACCTTCAAGCCGGCCCGCCGCCACGCGAACGTGGAAACTTCGCTCACTTTGACTGCCGATCCGAGGAGATAACGCGACCTCGACAGGCGTTGCGCGGGCCACGTCCGGCCATTGGCGTCAGCCGCCGAATGCCGCCTTCATCGCGTCCACCGTAGGACGTTCGACCACGCCCTTCTCCGTCACGATCGCATCGATCAGCTCGGCAGGGGTGACGTCAAACACCGGGTTCCACGCTGCGATATCGAGCGCGGCCGTGCGCACGCCACCGATGGCGAACATCTCTCCCGGGTCACGCTCCTCAATGTGGATGGCGTCCCCCGAGGGCGTGGCCATGTCGACCGTGGATGACGGTGCAACCACCATGAACTTCACGCCATGGTGGCGCGCGGCAATGGCGAGGGAGTAGGTGCCGATCTTGTTGGCAGTGTCGCCATTGGCGCAAATGCGGTCTGCGCCGACGATCACCCAGTCCACCGCGCCGGTCTTCATGAGGTGCGCGGCGGCGGCATCGGCGACCAGGGTCGGTGCAATACCATCCTGCTGGAGTTCCCACGCAGTCAGCCGCGCACCCTGCAGCCACGGGCGCGTCTCGCCTGCGTAGACCTTGCCAATGCGCCCTTCCGCCACGCCAGCGCGGATGACGCCCAGCGCGGTACCAAACCCGGCAGTGGCCAGCGAGCCGGTGTTGCAGTGGGTCATGACGTCGCTGCCGGGCGCGATCAGCGCAGCACCCAACTGGCCCATGCGGCGGTTGGCCGCCAGATCCTCGTCCGCGATGGCCTGGGCTTCGGCGGTCAGCACGTTGCGCCAATCGGCGCCGGCCTTGGCCAGCGCGTTGCGCATGCGTGCCAGCGCCCACGCCAGGTTGACGGCCGTCGGGCGTGCGGCATTGAGTTGCTGCATGGCCGGTTCCAGGCGCGTGGCGGCTTCTTCCCCGCTGGACGCCTCTATTTCCCGGGCTGCGAGAACTACGCCCCACGCGGCAGCGATACCAATCGCAGGCGCGCCACGCACGGTGAGCGAGTGAATCGCATCTGCCACTGCCGCGCTGTCCGTACAGGCCACGTACTCCACCACGAACGGAAGCTTTCGCTGGTCAAGCAGTTCGAGGGCGTTACCCGTCCAGCGGATCGGGCGTATGCGGTCGTAGCGGTCGAAGTCAAAGGCGGCGTCGTTCATCCGCCAATTCTAACGCGGCGCAGGTGATGCGCAGGCGCTGCCTAGTCGTTGCGACCCAGTTCCATGCCGGTATCAGGGTGGGAGCCCACTTCGAAATCAGCGCGGCAGCCCTCCTTGACCCAAATGCCATTGCGGTCAAAACGCCAGTTCCGGCCTTCGATGCAGGCAGTCCGGGAAATCTGCCGCGCCACGCGCACGCCTCCGCGCGTGTTGACCGGGCAATGTTCCTGGCGGCCATCCTCTGATTCGCAGCGGACGACCTGAAGGGCGTCTGGATCAGGCCGACCCTCGGCAACGCCGATACGGAACTCTGCCCGGCACCCACCGCTGACCCAGACCCCTCTAGGGTCCACGCCCCAGGTCTGGTTGCGCAGGCAGGTACTTCGGGACAGCTGACGGGCAAACTCGATGCGACCTTCAGCGTCCGTCTCGCAGTGCTTCCAGCGACCGTCCTTGGACTCGCAGCGCAGCGTGCGCTCACGGCTGGCGACCAAGCGTCCGCGTCCATCGTCCGAGCCGTAGCCGTACGCAAAATCGGCGCGGCAGCCGTCGGAAACCCAGATGCCATCCCGACTGATACCCCAGTTGCTGCCGCGGACGCACTCGGTGCGGGACAATTGCTTGGCGACCAGCACGCCACCGCTGACATCGACGATGCATTCCCGCAGCCGCCCGTCCCGCGATTCGCACCGCACGGTGCCAGCGTCCGATGCACCACGATGCTGGGCCGGCGCACTGGACACCACGCCGAAAACGGCGAGGCCGAACAGAACACCGGTCAGGTTGCTGCAGTGCATCAGCCAATCCCCTGCGATTGCCCTCAGTACGGACCCACTCTACCGCGACTGGATGAACACAGGCACGCGACATTCCCGTTTCGGGACGCGCATCAGCCACCGTTCATGAAGCGAGCCGGTTCACGCGCGAAAGAAGTCGAAGGCCAGCACGTCGGCGATCCGCGGCGTCCCCACCAGGGCCATCATCAGCCGGTCAACCCCCAGCGCGACGCCCGCGCAGTCCGGCAGCGCATGTAGCGCCGCCAGCAGGTGTTCGTCGCGAGGGGGCACGGTATCGCCCCGGGCCTCGCGCACCTCTCCATCACGGACGAAGCGGGCCCGTTGTTCATCGGGGTCGGCCAGCTCGTGATAACCGTTGGCGAGTTCCAGCGGGCCCAGATACAACTCGAAGCGCTCGGCCACCGGGTATCCGCCGCTGGCGGAATCCCCGGGGCGGACCCGCGCCAAAGCGCACTGGGTCGCCGGGTAATCGATCACGGCCAACAGGGTGTCCGGTGCGAAGCCGGGCTGCAGGCGGTGGGTCATCAGGAGGTCGAGCCAATCGTCCCGCGTGAGCCCGTTGGGGTCGATGGACACGTCACCCAGCGCAGCGCGCAGTTCAAGCTCCGATGCCGTCATTGGGTCCAGGCCCAAGCGCTCGCGATACAGGTCGCGGTACGTCATGCGCACCAGTCCTGCGCTGCGGCCGACCAATGCCAGCGACGCGTTCACCAGTTCCGCCACTTCGTCCACCAGGCGCAAGTGATTCCATCCGACCCGATACCACTCCAACATCGTGAACTCGGGATTGTGGCGGCCACCGGCCTCGCCATCGCGGAACACGCGACCCAGTTCGTAGCAGTCGCCAAACCCTGCTGCGAGCAATCGCTTGAGGGGGTACTCGGGGGACGTGCGCAACCAGCGCGTGCGCGGGCCGCCCTCGGTTCGGCCGCTGAATGCAAGCGAGAACGATGCGATATTGGGCTCGGTGTTGCCTGCGACAGACATCACCGGCGTTTCCACCTCGACCACCCCGCGCTGTTCCAGGAATGTACGCAGTGTGGCGTTCAGCGCCGCGCGAAGGCGCAGCGTTTCAAAACGGGCGGTGGGCTGCCACCCGCTCACGGGGCCATCCCGTTCTCGGCAAGGAAGCGCAACAGGCGCTCTTCGTCCCAGACTTCGACACCCAGCTCCTGGGCTTTGTCGAGCTTGGAGCCGGCGGCTTCGCCCGCGACCACGAACGAGGTCTTCTTCGAGACGCTGCCGGCGACCTTGGCGCCAAGCGCCTCCAACCGCGCCTTGGCTTCATCACGGGTCAGCGCGGTGAGCGTGCCGGTGAGCACCGCCGTCTTGCCGTCCAGCACGCCGGCGCCGCCCGTGGCTGCTTCAGGGGTAATGGCCCGCAGCTTCTTCAGCGCGGCATCGGCGGCGGCCAGCAACCGGGCATTGCGGTCATCGGCCAGCCAGTCGGCAAGGGCCTGCGCCGTTTCCGGCGGCAGCCCGGCACTGATGAAATGGTGCTTGGGGGCGTCCAGGAGTGCGTCGGCATCAGCGAATGCGCCGGCCAACTGCTCGGCACGCCGGGCCGTGACCTTGGGGATTTCCAGATCGGCCAGCAGAGAGGCGAACCCGAGCCCAGCGTGCAGCTTGGGCGACGGCGCATGCTGGTCACGCAGCGACACGCCACCCGCCAACAGCTCGTCGATCACACGTTGGTTGCCGGGCTGGTCGAGGAAGTGGCCAATGGCCCGGGCCACTTCGCCACCGATGTCGGGGACACGCTTGAACAGCGGCCACGGCAGGCGCCGAATCAAATCCATATCCCCAAACCACTGTGCCAGCGCCTTGGCCGTGCTCTCGCCCACATGCTCGATGCCGAGGGCAAACAGAAAGCGCTCGAGTGTGGCGTCGCGGCTGCGGTCGATGGCCGCCATCAGGTTCTCGGCCCACTT
This sequence comes from uncultured Lysobacter sp., assembly GCA_965650425.1. Classification (GTDB taxonomy): domain Bacteria; phylum Pseudomonadota; class Gammaproteobacteria; order Xanthomonadales; family Xanthomonadaceae; genus Aerolutibacter. The sequence goes on from CBFGOS010000003.1 coordinate 10,472, forward strand.
GCTGGCCACCTTGCCGGCCTTGACCGTCTCCGGCGTGGTGCCATCGCGCTCGTCGGCGCGACGTTTCATTTCCAGCAGGTCGTCGAGCGTCAGCTTGTAGAGGTCGGCGACGGACGTGAGGTAACCCAGGTCCCCAAGGTCCTCGATGAAGCGTTCCCCGAGGCCGTCGATGTCCATGGCGCGACGCGACGCGAAGTGGCGGATGGCCTCATTGCGCTGCGCGGGACAGGACAGCTCGCCAGAGCATCGCCAGACCGCCTCGCCTTCCTCCCGCACGATCTCCGAACCACAGACCGGGCATTGGGTGGGCATCTGCCACACGGCTGCACCCGGGGCGCGCCCCTCGGGAACCACGCGCACAATCTCGGGAATCACGTCACCGGCGCGGCGCACAATCACCGTATCACCCACGCGCACGTCGAGGCGCGCGATCTGGTCGGCGTTGTGCAGGGTGGCGTTGGTCACCACTACCCCCGCCACCTGCACCGGCTCCAACCGGGCGACCGGCGTCGCCGCTCCGGTGCGGCCAATCTGGATGTCGATGCCGACCAGCCGCGTCTGTTGTTCCTGGGCGGGGAACTTGTGCGCGATGGCCCAGCGCGGGGCGCGCGAGACGAACCCCATCTCCCGTTGGCCCTCGTAGTCGTCGAGCTTGTAGACCACGCCGTCGATGTCGAACGGCAGGCTTTCGCGTTTGGCCCCCATCGCGCGGTAGTAGCCCAGTAGCCCCTCGGCACCGGCCACCACGTCGCACTCCGCGCTGACGGGGAAGCCCCAGTCCTTGAGCAGCGCCAAGGTCTTCGAATGCGTGACCGGCACGTCCGCGCCTTCCACAACACCTACGCCGTACGCATAGAACGCCAGCGGACGCTGTGCGGTGATGCGCGGGTCTAGTTGCCGCAACGAACCGGCGGCGCCGTTGCGCGGGTTCGCCAGGACCTTGCCGCCCTCCTTGATCGCACGTTCGTTGTATGCGCGGAACGCGGCCAGGGGCATGTAGACCTCACCGCGCACTTCGAGAACATCGGGCCACCCGGTGCCGCGCAGGTGCAGCGGAATGGCCTTCACGGTTCGCAGGTTGGCGGTCACGTCCTCGCCGGTGGCGCCATCGCCACGCGTGGCGCCCTGTACGAAGCGGCCGGACTCGTAGCGCAGGCTGATGGCCAGCCCGTCCAGCTTGGGCTCGACCGAGAAACGCGGATCGCGGCGATCCAGCCGCTCTTCGATCCGAGCGACGAAGTCCTGCACTTCAGTGTCACTGAAGGCGTTGCCCAGCGACAGCATCGGAATGAGGTGGCGCACTTCGGCGAATGCGCCCGACGGCGCAATCCCCACCCGTTGGGTGGGTGAATCCGGCGAACGGAGCTCGGGGTGTGCAGCCTCGATGGATTCCAGCTCGCGCAGAAGCCGGTCGTATTCGGCATCGGCGATCGACGGGTCGTCGAGGACGTAGTAGCGGTAATTGGCATCCTCGAGCCGCTTGCGAAGCTCGGCGATGCGGGCGGCAATGTCACTCATCGGCGTTGGCCGCGGGGCTTACCAGCGGCCCGGCTTGGTCAAGGGCGGTGCTTCGCGCTGACGGTCGTAGGCGCGCAGCTCATCGCGGATATGCGCGATACGCTGGCGGCCAAGCGCGTTGCGCTGGTCGTCCAGCACGACGCCATCGAGCAACTCGGCCATGCGCTGCACCGTCGGCAGCATCGTTTCCCATGCCTCAAGCGCCGGCACGGGGGCGGGCAGTGTCAGGAAGAAGGCCACGGCCGGCGTCTCCAATGCCTGGATCGCGGTCATGTCGAAGCTGCCTGGCGGCTTGATGTTGGCCATGCTGAACACGGGGCCCTGCTCGGGACGGCGCTCGAGCAGGCGGTGGAACACGCCCATGTAGCCATACACCAGGCCGGCCTTTTCGGCGGCCACCACGATGTCCGCGCCGTTGAGCACCTGGCCCGAGCGTGCAGCCAGATAGACGGTGACGATCTTCTCGTAGGCCTCGCTGGCACGCTTTCCCAGCTCCGTCGTCGGCACGCCGGTGCCGCTCTCCAAGGTGCGGTCGAACAGGTCCAGCTCGGCCTGCGCGGCGGCCTCGCCCCCGCGGGTCCCGCTTTCCGCCAAACCGGCCTCGATCTGTTCGCCCAGCGTCGGCTCCAGGCGTCCGCCTTCTGCCTCCTTCGAGGCGACGTTGCGCTGCAAGCGCTTCCCCTGCCCCGGCTTGAGGGGGCGACCGAACCAGAAAATGGCGGTAATCAGGATCAGGCCCGCGACCAGGATGCCAATCCGCAGCAGGGTCATGTCCGACATCAGCAACTCCGTTTCCAGTCAGGCGGGAATCTTACGGCAATGGCTCGAAATCAGGCCACGCCGGCCAGTCGGGTGGCCTCGGCCAGGTCAACCGACACCAGGCGGCTCACGCCCGGCTCGCGCATGGTCACGCCCGAGAGCTGGTGAGCGGCCTCCATCGTCGCCTTGTTGTGGGTGACGAAAAGGAACTGCACTTGTTCGCTCATTTCACTGACCATCTGCGCCAGGCGACCGACGTTGGCCTCGTCCAGCGGTGCGTCCACCTCATCGAGCAGGCAGAACGGTGCCGGATTGAGGCGGAAGATCGCGAACACCAGCGCCACGGCGGTCATGGCCTTCTCGCCGCCGGAGAGCAGCGAAATATTCGACACGCGCTTGCCCGGCGGACGCGCCATGATGGCCACACCCGTGTCGAGCAGGTCTTCGCCGGTGAGCTCGAGGTAGGCGTGACCACCGCCGAACAGGCGCGGGTACAGCTCCTGCACGCCGCTGTTGACCCGGTCGAAGGTGTCCTTGAAGCGGCCGCGCGTCTCACGGTCGATCTTGCGGATGGCCTCTTCCAGCGTCTCGAGCGCGGTCGTCAGGTCGACGTGCTGCGAATCGAGGTACTCCTTGCGCTGAGCGGCCTCGGCATGCTCTTGGATGGCCGCCAGGTTCACCGGCTCCAGGCGGCGCAATTTTCCGTCCAGCTCGCTGACGGTGCGGCCCCAGGTTTCGGCATCCATGTCGTCCGTCAAGGTATTGACCAGATCCTCGAGCACGAAGCCGGCCTCGGTGATGGCGGCCACCAGCGTTTCAGCCTTCAGGATCAGGGCCTGCTGGTCCAGGCGACGTTGGCCGATGGCCTCGCGCTGCTGCAGTGCCTGTTCATCGCGTTGCTGGCGGGTCTGCTCGAAACGACGCAGGTCATGGTCGATGCCATCGAGCGTGGTGCGGGCGTGGGTCAGGTCCTGCTCGGCAGACACTCGGCGTTCCAACGCCACCTGGCGCTGCTCTTCGAGCTCCAGCACGGGCGAGTCGCCCTCGGCCAGCTGGGTAACAAGTTCCTCGAGGCGGCTGTCCAACTGGCCGCGCTGGCCGCCCATGCGGTCCAGCGCCTGCGCCAGGCCCACGATCTGGGCGCGCTGCGACTCCAGCGTCAGCGCCAGTGCATGGGCGGTATCGCGTGACTCGCGAGCCATGGCGCGCGCCTGGTCGCGCGCTTCAGTGAAGCTTCGGCGCTGCGCCTCGAGCGCCTGGCGGGCATCTTCCAGCTCGCCCATGCGCATCACCGCCTCTTCCTGCCGTTGACGGGCTTCACGGGCCTGCTCGCGGGCATTCTCGAGGGATTCGGCCAACTGCCCCAGCTCCGCCTCGATCTTGTCGATACGGCTGCGCGCCGTTTCGAGGCGGCCCTGCTGGCTCTGCAACTGCCCCGCCAGCTCGGACACGCTGCGATGCGCCATGTACAGCGTCCGCTGTGCATCCTCGCGCTGCTGCTCGGTCGCCAGCATGCGGTCGCGCAACTGGGTGAGGGTCGCCTCCAGCTCGCGCTCGCGGTCCTGGAATGTTTCGATTTCGGCACGGAGTTGCTGGATCTCGCGCTCGCGCAGCAGCGCGCCCTGCTTGGCGGCGCCGGAGCGCAGCACGCGAACCCAGCCCGGCCCCAGTCGCTCGCCGTTGCGGGTAATGATCGACTCGCCGTCGCCCAGGCCTGGCAGCAGCACCCGGGCCGCCTGCAGGTCTTCTGCGGCGTGGAGCTTGGACAGGATGCGGCGGATGGCAATCGGGCCCTGCACCTTTGACGCCAGCGACGTTGGCGCGAATTGCATCGCTTCGTTGCGCGGGTCGACCAGTGCGAGGCGGCCTTCGCCCAGCTCGCCAATGGCATCGACCAGCGTCTCGGGCGACTCCACGAGCACGCCTTCGATCAGCTGGCCCAAGGCGCTTTCAACGGCGTTTTCCCAACCCGGCTCGACCTGCAGCGCCTCGCCTACGCGCGAAGCCGAGTCGAGTCCACGGGCCTTCAGCCACGTCAGTGCCGCGCCTTGCTCCTGCCCCAGGGCCGCATGCTGCAGCGCTTCCAGCGACGACAGGCGACCTCGCGCGGCCTGCGCGCTCTTGCGCACATCGGCCAACTCGGACTGCGTGGCGCGCTGCTGCTCCTGCATCTCTGAGACGGCGCGCTTGCGGGTCTCCAGCTCGTCGCTGAGGCTCTCCAGTGAGGCCTTCTTGAGTTCGTGCTCCTCGCTCAGGGCCTCGAAGGCCTCGGTCAGCGCGGTGACGTCCAGGCTTGCCCGCTCGCTGCCCAGCGACTCGCGACGACGGTCGGCGTCCAGCACCTGGCGATCCAGATGCTCGATGCGCGTACGTTCGACGTCCGCGGCGCGTGCGGCCTCGGACTGCGCGCGGGCATGCTCGTCCCATCGCTGCTGCCAGTCCTGCAGGCGGGTCTCCGCATCCCGCAGGGCTTCCTGGCGAGCTTCGTCCTCTGCCTGAAGTTGCTCCAGTCGCGGCTCGTCCTGTTCGATGGCCGCACGCAGCACGTCCAGGCGCGACTGATCGCTGCCCATGTGCGCTGCGATCTCGGACAGCTGGCTCTGCGCCTCGTCACGCGCGCGTTGCAGGCGCTGCGAAAGTTCGCGTTGATGCTGGATCTGCTGCTCGATGCGGGCCAGGGCACCACTGACCTCGTAGCTGGCCGCCTGCGCCTTGTTCAGCTGCTCGGCCGCCTCTTCGCGCTTGACTCGCCCTTGTTCGATCTCACGTTCGGCTTCGCGCTGCTCGGCGATCAGCTGCTGCAGGCGGGTCTCCTGCTGATTGAGTTTTTCGCGAGCGGCCTGCACTTTCAGGTCGAGGCCCCGGTGCTCCAGCGCCTTCCACTCGGCATCCTTGACCTTGCGTTCGGCCTGGATGGCCTGGTACTGCTCCGCTTGGCGTGCCTGGCGCTTCAGGTGCTCGAGTTGCTTGCCCACCTCATCGCGCAGGTCGTTGAGGCGATCAAGGTTCTCGCGCGTATGGCGGATGCGGGTCTCGGTCTCCTTGCGGCGCTCCTTGTACTTCGAGATGCCGGCAGCCTCTTCGAGGTACACGCGCAGGTCTTCCGGCCGCGCCTCGATGATCTGGCTGATCATGCCCTGCTCGATGATCGAGTAGCTGCGCGGCCCCAGGCCGGTGCCGAGGAACAGGTCGGTGATATCGCGCCGGCGGCACTTGGCGCCGTTGAGGTAATAGCTGCTCTGGCCGTCGCGACTGACCATGCGCTTGACCGAAATTTCGTTGTACGCCGCGTATTCGCCCGTGATGGTGTGGTCGCTGTTGTCGAAGATCAGCTCCACCATGGCCTGCGACACCGGCTTGCGCGCCGAAGAGCCCGCAAAGATCACGTCGGTCAACGAGTCGCCGCGCAGGCGGCTGGCCGAGCTTTCGCCCATCACCCAGCGCACCGCGTCGATGATGTTGGACTTGCCACAGCCGTTGGGGCCGACCACGCCGGTCATGTTGGTGGGCAGGTGCAGCGTCGTGGGATCGACGAAGGACTTGAAGCCGGACAGCTTGATGGTGGACAGACGCATGCGTCGAGGAGGCCCCTGGAGCAGCGCCCGGGCGCCGCCATTGGTGTCAAAACGAAATAAGGTTTGCGCGGCAACTCATTGATTTGCCTGACTCCACCGAGGTGGATTGCGCGTGACCACAGGTGAGTATAGCGGCCACATCCAGCCCCGCACCAAGCTCGGGCGGCGCTGCCCGCCCCGGGTTTGACGGTGCTATGCTCCCGGCCCTGCCGCGGATAACGGATTCCGCGGCCCAGCACGACCAAACGGACTTGGGTTGACATCGCCATGGATTGGACCGGCGCGGCACAGGATGCCGCCATTGCCTTGGGCACGCTGCTGTCGCAGGACGACCGCCTCATCGAGCTGGACTGCGCACTGCCTGGCGTCTTCGTAGCCGAGCGATTCGAAGGCCGCGAGGCGGTGTGCGAAGGATTCCGTTTCGACATCGACTGCCTGTCGCCCACCGCCTTTGCTCCACTCGGCTCGGTGCTGGGGCATCCTGCCACGCTGCGACTCCGCCGGGCTGACGGTGCCCAGCGCGCATGGCATGGGCGGGTCACCCGTGCGGCGGAGCTGGGCAGTGACGGCGGACTGGCCCGCTACCGGCTGACGCTGGAGCCGTGGACGGCGCTGCTGCAACTGCGCAGCAATGCACTGATCTTCCAGGACCTGGATGTGCTGGGCGTGCTGGGGCGGGTCTTCGCCGATTACCCGATGGCCAGTTGGCGGTCGGAGGTGACCCAGGCCCTTCCGCGGCGCGCGATCACGACCCAGTACCGGGAAAGCGACTGGGAGTTTGCCACCCGCCTACTGGCCGAGCACGGCCTGGCATGGCGCTTCGATCACGACGGCGGGACCCACACCCTGGTCATCCATGATGGCGAGGCCCGTGCACCTTCTGCGCAGCCCGCCACGGTGCGTTATCACCGCATCGACGCTACCGAAACGCTGGATGCCATCAGCCGCTTCGCCGAAACCCAAGTGTTGGCCACTGACGCGGTCGCCGTCGCCAGCTGGAACGCCGCCATGGTCGAAGCGACCTCCGCAACCGTCGAGACGCCGGACGCGGCAGGGGCCGGGGCCAGCCGCGAGGTGTTCCGTGCTGGCCGTGCCGGTCGCTTCGCGAACCGCAATGAAGCCGAACTGGCTGGTCGCTTGTTATTGGACTCCCTGCGCTTGCCGCGGTTGGTGCAGGCCGGGGCCGGCAGCGAACGCGGCATGGTCCTGGGCCACGCCTTCGTCCTTTCGCAGCACCCCGATCTATCTGGACGTTCGTTTGTCCCGCTGGTGGTGGAGCACTCCGCCTGCAACAACCTGGGCAGCGGTGTGGTGGCCCTGCTCGATGCGCCCGACCTGGAACGCGGCAGCTACCGCAACCGGTTCCTGACCGTCGCCGAGGGCGTGCCGGTCGTACCGCTGCCGCGTCACAAGCCTCTGGCCTCTGGTGCCCAGACCGCCTTGGTCGTGGGCCTACCAGACGCCACGATCACTTCGAGCCGTGACCACCAGGTCCGGATCCAGTTCCCGTGGCAGCGCGGCACCGCGCCCAATCGCGGCGGGCTGACCGACGCTGCTTCCAGCGCGTCTGCCAAAGGCCACGCGCCCGGCGACCACACCAGCGGCACGTGGGTGCGCGTCGCCGAGTGGCTGGCCGGCCCCAACTGGGGCAGCCACACCCTGCCCCGCATCGGCAGCGAAGTACTGGTCGAGTTCCTGCATGCCGACATTGATCAACCGGTGGTGACCGGCCAGCTGTACAACGGTGACGTCTCCCCTCCGTTCGCCGCCGGTACCGACGCGCCAACCAATCACATCGGCACCCTGAGCGGCCTGCACAGCCAGTCACTGGACGGCAGTGGCACACAGCAGTGGGTGATGGACGATGCGCCTGGCCAGCTGCGCCAGCGCCTGCATTCAACACTGGCCGACAGCCGCATGGAGTTGGGATATCTGATCGAGCACGGCAACGCGCATCGCGGCGGATTGCGCGGCCAAGGTTTCGACCTCGCCACGCTGGGGTGGGGCAACCTGCGAGCTGGACAAGGCGTGCTGTTGTCCACCACCGTGCGCAGCCACGCGACCTCCACGCAGATGGATGACGCCGAGGCCATCGGCCAGTTGCGCGCTGCGCAACAGACTGCGCAGGCACTGAACGAGGCGCTTGGACACCATGATGTGCCGGGCCTCAAGGCCAACGATCCACTGCGCGCCTTCACCGAGACGGTGCAATCGACTGCGGATGAGTCGACGCTTAACAATGCCAGCACGGGCGCCGCGTCCAAGTCCTTTGGCGCCCCGGCCTTACTAGTAGAAGGCCCGGACCGTATCGCAATTGCCACGCCGAAGAGCGCGCTGGCGTATGCCGGCGGTCACGTTCACCTGACTTCGCAGGATGACGTACAACTCACCGCGGGCCAGACGCTGGCCGGCGTTAGCGGCGGGCATGTCGCCTTCTTCGCCCAGAACGGTCCGCTGCGGGCCGTCGCCGCGAACGGTCCGATCACCCTGCAGGCGCATACCGGAACCCTCGAACTGCTCGCGGATCAATCTGTCACGATCACCGCGACAGATGAACGGCTCGAGGTACTGGCCAGAGAGAAGGTGGTGCTGCACGCCGGCCAGGCGCAGATCGTGCTGGAAGGCGGGGATATCAGCTTCAAGTGCCCGGGCACGTTCACCGTCAAAGCCGGCCAGTTGCCATTCACTGGCGGAGGGGCCACGCCCGCCGCACTGGCGACGCTGCCGAGTGAAATCATGCAGAAACAGGCGCTGGGCGCGTTCGACCAGGCGTTCGTGGCCACCTGGGCCGGCACGGATGTCCCGGCAGCTGAGATGCGCTATCGCATTCTCAAGGCCGACGGGAGCGTGCTCGCGGAAGGGCGCACAAACGCAGAGGGAGAGACCGCGCTCAAGCGCCACCATCTTCCCGACGGCATCGCCATCGAGATCCTGGAGGACTGACCATGGGCGACGGCAACGAGACGATCCTTGGCGCGGCTGGTGCGAGCTTTACCCCAGTGAGCGACACACGGCGGGTGACGGTACAGGTCAAGGTTTGCGACCTACAGGTACGACCGGCGGCACCGTCCATCCTCGGCAACTGCACCTACTACTACCGCCCATTGCACGGGGAGTACGTCGACAAGACCGGCGTGTCCACGTGGGATGCGGTCAAGGCGTGGGCCACCCGTTGGAATCCCTGGGACGATATGACCACGGCAGCGCGCTTGCTGCGGAATCGCGACCGCCTGATTCGATCGGGAAGCACCGACGGGGACTGGTCGCGGCATGCCAACTTCATGATGCGGCATGTTGGCTGCGGGCATAGGCCGCCGGACTACTACGTCAGCTACGGCTACTACTACTGTTCGATCTACGGAGCGAAGCTGCAGCCGAGGCTAAGCAAGGGCGGGAAAGCGTGGCTTGAGAAGGCGCGAAAACTACTTCAGCAGAACATGGACGACGGGTTAAAGGACAACATGTCCAATGATGAAATTGTCGTCCAATGCAAGCGTTACCCGAGTCGCAACGCCCATATGAGTGCGCCGAAAAAAGCGCTTGAGATCCACCCTGCGCGCTTCAAGACCTTTGCTTTTCGCACCCACGTGCCGGCCTATCTGGATGCAGGCCTGGCCGACCTTCCGATCAGTGACCTGGCCAAGATCGGTGGCCAGCCCAATCTGGAGGAATGGCTGGACCGTGAGACATGGGAGCAGGCTATCGACAGCGGCATGGAAGTCGGCCACGAGAAACTCGGGGACGGGATCAACGCGGCTCGCCAACTGGCCGGTCGGGCCGTGGATGCCACCCGCGAGGGCGCGGATCACGCCGGACGGGCACTGCAGGGTGCGCTGGACGCCCTGACCCGCAGGTTCCGATAGGAGGCATAGGTGCGCAAAGGACTGAAGTGGTTGCTGGGCGTGTCGGCGCTGATTGCCGCGTGTTCGTTCATGGGAGATGGGGTGATGTGGGAATCGGTCAGCGGGGCGTTCATGAAGGACACCAAACCTTACGGACCAGGGGATTTCCGGGTGCGCGATGGTTGGGTCATTTCAATGAAACTGGCGAAACCTGTCATCGAATTCAGGGAGAAGACCGTTCAGGAACTCAGTCAGCCCGACTCCAAGGCCGAGGTTACGGAACCATGGATGGACGACACGGACGAGCGCTACAACCGCCGCACCATCAGCATCCTGAAGGGTTCCGTAAATGGCCCCATTGCGCCGGTCTTCCACGAGCGAGCCCAATACGGCGACTGGTGGCTGTCACCGGACTGGAAAACGCTCTATGTCGCCGCCAGATGGCAGGATGGTCGCACCACGTCGCAGGTCTGGACGCTCCCCACGCAGAAGCTGTGGAAATCCACGGACGGCGGCGAGCATTGGACGCGATTGGACTGGCCGGAAACCGACAACATCACCTTCCTGCGCTTTCTGGACGCTCAGCGCGGTTACCTGATCGGCTGGGGCCCGCGCATCTGGCGGACCGAGGACGGCGGCACGCATTGGGTTGAGATCCACGTTCCGGCGAACGCCCGCAACCCGGCGGAACCGCGCCAACAGTTCGACCTGGTCGCACTCGGCGATGACCGCGTGCTGCGGTTTGCGTTCTTCAGCAAACGTCACATGGACATGGAGAACCAGAGCCTTGTCTATGCACTGCCGTGGGGTGAGACGACGCCAAAGCTGGCATTCACCGTGCCGCAGCAGACGGTAGTGGACCTGCTTGCCGACGCACAGGGCAACGTGTTCGTGCTGGGCTGGGATGGATTGCCTGGGGACTACAGCCTCCCGGGCGAGTCCGAACGCAACCGTCCGAGCGTTGTCTCGCATTGGGATGGCACCCAGTTGCACCGGCGGCATGAGTTCGACGCTGATATCACTGGCCACGCCCTGTATCGCACACCCTCCGGCAAGCTTCTTCTCGACGGTGTGGACGATGGGGTCTTGCCGGACGATGTCGTCGCGGTCAGTCCAGACGAAGGGAAAAGCTGGGAGCGGCAGGACGAGGGCAGCGGCGCGCAAGGCGGCTATTACGACGCTGCGACAGGCGTGCGCTGGCGCGTTGCGGGCTATGCGCTCAGCAAGCGAACGATCCCCTGAGGACTTGAATCCACCGGCACCGCAGGCGCACCTTCAGGGTGCTACGAAGCCCTTTCGGCAGGCGCGTCGGCCACAATCGCCAACGCATGAATATCGGTGACCATCAGGTCACCGACTGCCGCATAAACTGCCCGATGCCGCGCAATCGGGCCCATGCCTTCGAAAGCCGCGCTGACCACCTCCACCCGGAAGTGCCCTCGCCCATCCCGCGCCCCCACATGACCGGCATGCAGGTGGCTCTCATCTTCCACCACCAACGAAACCGGGTGCAGCGCCGCCTCGATGGCCGCGCGGATCGCCGCCACCCTCGCCTCGCGGGGCAGCGGCCCGGCGGTCACGGCAGCACCTTGCGAAACGGCCGCACGTCCACGCGCGTGTACACCCCCGCGGCCACATACGGGTCCGCATCCGCCCACGCGCGGGCGGCTTCCAGCGATTCAAATTCGGCCACGATCAGGCTACCGGTGAATCCCGCCGGACCCGGGTCCTCGGCGTCGATGGCGGGACAGGGGCCGGCCAGCAACAAGCGGCCGGTGTCGCGCAAGGCAGTCAGCCGCGCCACGTGATCGGGCCTGGCCGCCAGGCGTCGCGCCAGCACGTCTTCGCCGTCATATCCTTCGATCACGTACCACATGCGGCCAGGCTCCTTGTTCATAAGCTGCCCGCGGAGTGCGGGCCCAGGATGAATTGTAGTCAGCGACGCGCCCAGCGCCCGACTGGACAGCACCACCCCCAACACCGTACCCTTGGTTGCAATCGCCTGAGGCCGTCAGGCGGCGATGCTCGCGGTTCCGGCGCCAGCCCCCGTGAAACCCGTGCCCCACCACGGTTCGCCCCGTTCCCGGCCCATGCCCAACGCCTTCCTGACTGTTGCCCGCCCTCTTGATGGCGCGCGAGCCGGACCCGTCGGGCCCTTGGCAAAGACGTTCTGCTGTCCGTAGCACCTTCCCAGGTGGCCGATCCGGTCGCCACTCCGATGCATTGGCAGTGCCGCAGGCCCGAGGGGGCCCGCTTTTGATGACCAACGAAAACGCGCCAGATGCGACCGACGCCCCCGGGCAGGACGCTGAGACGCCCCCAACGGTAGCCGCCCCGGCGGCCCAGGCCAGCGCCCCCCAGCAGCAGGAAATGCCGCTGGCGGTGGTGCATGGCCAGCCAGTGCTGCAGATCCCCCAGGACCTGTACATCCCGCCGGACGCGCTGGAGGTGATCCTGGAGGCCTTCGAGGGCCCGCTGGACCTGCTGCTGTACCTGATCCGCCGGCAGAACCTGGACATCCTCGACATCCCGGTGGCGGAGATCACCCGCCAGTACGTCGACTACATCCAGGCCATGCACGAGATGCGCTTCGAGCTGGCCGCCGACTACCTGGTCATGGCCGCCATGCTGGCCGAGATCAAGTCGCGGATGCTGCTCCCGCGCGCGGCCACCGTGGAGGGCGAGGAGGACGATCCGCGCGCCGAGCTGGTTCGACGCCTGCAGGAGTACGAGCGCTTCAAGAAGGCCGCCGAGGACATCGACGCCCTGCCCCGCCAGGACCGCGACACCACGCCGGCACAGGCGTTCGTGCCGGACCGCGCAGCGGTCAAGCTGCCGCCGCCGGTGGACCTGAAGGAGATGTTGCTGGCCCTGCACGACGTGCTCAAGCGCGCCGAGCTGTTCACCCAGCATGCGATCAAGCGCGATGCGCTGAGCGTCCGCCAGCGCATGGCCGAGCTGCTGGAGCGGCTGGGCGACGGCGTGTTCCACCGCTTCGAGTCGCTGTTCACCGCTGAGGAAGGCAAGCTCGGCGTGGTGGTGACGTTCCTCGGCATGTTGACGCTGGCCAAGGAGCAGATGGTGGAGATCGTGCAGGAAGCACCGCTGCAACCGATCTACGTGAAGTCGCTGGTGATCGGCCAGGACGCGCCGGATGCGCTGGAGTTGTCCAGCGAGTTCGACGACGAACCTGCCGCCAACGATCCGGACAACTGAGTCGGGCTCCCGCCCACCCCGCCCCATAGCAAACGAGCGAATGGACCAACACTTCATTACCCGCATTGTGGAAGCGGCCCTGCTGGCCGCCAACCAGCCTTTGTCGCTGGCGCAGCTGCAGACGCTGTTCCCCGAGGACCAGCCGCCGCCAAGCGGCAGCATCGCGCAGGCGATCCAGACCCTGCAGGAAGGCTGCGCCGAGCGCGGCGTGGAACTGGTCGAACTGGCCTCTGGCTTCCGCTACCAGGTCAAGGCCGACGTGCACCCGTGGGTGGCGCGGATGTGGACCGAGCGCAAGACGAAGTACACCCGTGCAACGCTCGAAACACTGGCGCTGATTGCTTACCGCCAGCCGATCACCCGCGGCGAGATCGAGCAGATTCGCGGCGTGGCGGTCAGCAGCAACATCATCCAGGCACTGGAAGAACGCGAATGGATCCGGGTGGTGGGCCACCGCGACGTACCAGGTCGACCGGCGCTGTTCGGCACCACCAGGACTTTCCTTGATTATTTTGGTCTGAAGCGCCTGGACGAATTGCCCCCGTTGTCGGAGATCAAGGATATCGGCGAGCTGGAGCCGCAACTGGCACTCGGCGACGCCCCAGTGCCCACGGCTGCCATCGGCACGGGCAACAACGAGAACGACGGCGGCGGCGAGGAGAACGCAGGCAGTCGCCCCGAGCACGCGCGACACGCCATCCACGCAGATGGCGCATCCGACGCAACTGGCGCAATGAATTCCACCGCTGCCGACTTGGAGGATGCCGACGAAGGCAGCAACCACGACGCCAGCGATACCAATACCGTCGACACCCCGCAAGACACCGCCCCCATGGGCACCCCCGAAGCCGCGCCGGGCGAGCGCGCGGCGGACGAGAACGATCACGAGCAAGACAACGCCGTCGCGACGACGACCGTTCCCGAAGTACAGGCCGCCTCTGACGAGGACGAGCCGGAGCAAATGAAAAATGACTGAAGAGAAGAGCCGCAAGCTCACGCTCAAGCGCGGCACCGAAACCGCCGCCGAAGCAACCGCCCCCAAACTGGAAGAGCGCCTGCACAAGGTGCTGGCACAGGCTGGCCTGGGCTCGCGCCGTGCGCTGGAACAGCGCATCGCTGATGGCCTGGTCAAGATCAATGGCGAGACCGCGCAGGTGGGCCAGAGCATCACCAGCGGCGACAAGATCGAGATCGATGGACGCCAGTTCGTCGCCAGCGCGCTGACCGACCCGTCGCGCGTGCTGATGTACAACAAGCCCGAAGGCGAAGTGACCACGCGTGAAGATCCCGAGGGTCGCCCCACCGTGTTCGAGGCCCTGCCCGCGCTGAAGGGCGCGCGCTGGATCGCCATCGGCCGCCTCGACATCAACACCACCGGCCTGCTGCTGCTTACCACCGATGGTGAGTTGGCCAACGCGCTGATGCACCCGTCGTTCGAGGTCGAGCGCGAGTACGTCTGCCGCGTGCGCGCGCCGGAAGGCATGGAGAACGTGCCGGAAAACATCGTCGACCGCCTGCGTCGCGGCGTGGCCTTGGACGACGGCCCGGCCAAGTTCGACGAGATCGAGGCCATTGGCGGCACCGATTCGCACGACTGGTTCCGCGTGGTGGTGAAGGAAGGCCGCAACCGCGAAGTGCGCCGCCTGTGGGAGTCGCAAGGCTGCCAGGTGAGCCGCCTCAAGCGCATCCGTTACGGCGACGTGACCCTGCCGCAACCGCTGCTGCGCGGCCAGTCGCAGGAACTGCCGGCTGACCGCGTTGAAGCGCTGCGCGTCAAGCTCGGCCTGGAGGATGGGACGCCCTCGGCACTGACGCTGCAGCCGGTGATTGGCCAGCGCAAGGCGGCCAAGTCGACCATCCACTTCGGTGGCGAGCGCACCCAGGGCTATGTTGGCGGGCACAACACCGCCGATGAAGGTCGCGAGCTGCGTCGTTTTGACCACGTGCGAGAGGATCGTCGTGGGGGCCGCGGTGGCAAGAAGCCGCATGGCGGCCTGACGGTCAGCGGCGAAATGGCGGCGAAGGCGTCGCACAAGCCGTTCAAGCAGCGCAAGGAAAAGGGCCCCAAGTTGCCCGAGGGCAGCCCCGCCGCATTCCGCACCTGGTACGTGCCCGAGGGCGTGGAAACCGGTCCCAGCGGTCACCGAAATCCGGAGCAGCGCGGTCCGAAGAAGCCGTGGGGCAGCAAGCCGGGCAAGCCCGGTGGTGCGCGTAGCGGTCCGGGTGCGGGTTCGGGTCCGCGTGGCGGCGGCGGCGGGCGCAGTGGCGCGGGCGGCGGTGGCTACGGTGGTGAGGGACAGGGTGGCTTTGGCGGCGAACGCCGTGGCCCCGGTGGCGGCACGCCGCAAGGCAAGCCCCAGCGGGCACCGCGCCCCTACGGCCATCCGGGCAACGCGCCCAGCTTCCCGTCCGACCACGCCAATCCGGGCGGCTTCAATCCGTACGGCGACCGTCCCCGCGGCAACCTTCCCGGCGGCGCCAAGCCGGGCGGACGCCCGGGTGGCAATCGTCCCGGTGGTGGACCGCGTCCGGGTGGTGCACCGCGTCCGGGTGGTCCGCGCGGTGGTGGTCGTCCGGGCGGCGGCCGTCCAGGCGGCGGACATGGTCCGCGCGGCTGACGGCGGCAGATGATCGATACGAAGGGCACCGCAAGGTGCCCTTCGCTATTTCAGGGGATCAGTGGCGTGTCATCGACATGATGCGCGGATGGACCAACCGCTCGTAGTCCTTCCACCCCATGCGCACCAGCTCGTCGTGGCTGCCCGCATTGAATGCGATGTCATGCTCGTGGGACAGCGTATCCGCTGCATAGACATCCATCCCGTACAGGTTGCCGAACGGGGGCATGGCGCCGACTTCGCAACCGGGGAAGTGGTCACGGAACTCGTCTTCGTTGGCCAGGCTGACGCTACGCGCGCCCGTGCTCTGCCGCAGGCTCTCAAGGCTGATCCACTCGTTGGCCGGCAGAACGGCCATGGCCAGGCGGCCATCCACTTTAACCATCACCGTCTTGGCCACGTCGTGGCTGGCCACATGCGCCCGCCGCGCTGCGTCCAACGCGGTGATGGAATGGTCGTGCGGCACGGTATCGAAGCGCACGTCGTGCGATCGAAGGTACTGTTCCAGGCGTTCGGTAGTCATGGCCGGGTCCTCCACTCGAAGTGGGTGGCTGGCGGGTCAGGCGTCCACAGGCGCACGACCGGTGATGGCGATTCGAACCCGCCAACAACGGCCGCTACGCAGCCACCCACGGAGCGGCCGTGGCACTGGCACCAGTCTAGCCCCGGGGAGGGCGACGGCACACACCGTATGTCGGCCGCCTTCAAGCCAACCGCGCCCGCGCGTTCACACGGCACGAACATGCGTCACGGGTGCCCGGATTAGGATCAGTTCGACGGCCTCGTGGCTGCGACCACGGCCGACGCCCCATCACCCGGATACCGGAGCGCACTACCATGAGCGAGCACGTCTACAAGTCGGTCGAGCTGACCGGTTCTTCCCTTACCAGCAGCGACGACGCAATCCGGAACGCCATCGAGCGCGCATCGAAGACGATCCGCGACATCCGTTGGTTCCAGGTGACGGACGTGCGCGGCCACGTGGAAGGGGGCAAGGTGGCCCACTTCCAGGTCACGTTGAAGGTGGGCTTCACCCTGGAGGAATGACGCTGCGCGCGGCGCCCCCGGCGGGCGGCACAATCGAGGTCGTAGTGCCGCCGCGACGCGTATCGTCTCAACGCAACTCGAACGCGTCTCCGTCCAACATGGCGGGGAAACGCTTGCGATGCGCCTGCAGCTCGGTCGCCTGCAACGTGGTCGTTACTACCACCTCCTCGTCCGTGCACTCGCTCACGGGGTGGCCAAGGAAGTCGATCACTGCGCTGTCGCCGCTGTAGTGCAGTCCATTTCCATCGGTCCCGACACGATTCACGCCCACCACGTAGCATAGGTTTTCGATGGCGCGCGCACGCAGCAGGGTCTTCCACGGGTAGTTCCGCGACGAGGGCCAGTTCGCCACGTATAGCGCCAGGTCATAATCAAGCGCCCCGGCGCGTTCCACGTCGTAACGGTTGCGTGAGAACACCGGGAAGCGCAGGTCGTAACAGACCAGCGGACAGATCCGCCAGCCATTCCACTCCACCGTCAGGCGCTCGCGGCCTGCGGCGTAGCGCTCGTGTTCGCGCGCGTAACGGAACAGGTGGCGCTTGTCGTAGGTATGCAGGGCACCATCCGGCGTGGCGAACAGCATGCGGTTGAACACACCCTCTTCGGTGCGCAGTTGCACGCTACCGGTCACCGCCGCGCCGAGCTTGGCGGCTTGCTCACGGATCCACGCGACAGTCGGGCCATCCATTCCCTCGGCATTACCGATCGCATCGTTGCTGAAGCCACTCGTGAAGGTCTCCGGCAGCACCACCAGGTCGGTGGTGCCGTGCAGCGGCGCGATCAGGTGCGCGTAATACTCGCGATTGGCAGCCGGGTCATGCCAGCGGGTGTCGCCCTGGACGATGGAGACGCGCAGGTCCTGCATGGGAGGCTCCTTCATTACAGCGTCTGCAGGCGAGTGATGGCGGCATCCAGGGTGGCTTCGTTCTTGGCGAAGCACAACCGTGCCAGGCGCTGTCCTTTCGGCGGCTGGGCGTAGAACGGCGACAACGGGATCGCGGTGACCCCCTTCTCCACCGTCAGCCAACGGCAGAATTCCACGTCGTCCAGATCGCTCACCGCCGAGTAGTCCACCAGTTGAAAGTAGCCGCCGGGTACCGGCATCGGCTTCAGCTTCGTGGTCAACAATTGTTCGTGGAAGCGATCACGCTTTTCCTGGTAGAACGCGCCGAGCGACTCGTAGTGCTCGGGCTCGGCCTCGATCATCTCGGCGAAGGCGGCCTGCGCGGGGGTGAAGGTGCAGAAGGTGTTGTACTGGTGCACCTTGCGCAGTTCCGCCGACAGCGCGGCCGGCGCGATGCAATAGCCCACCTTCCAGCCCGTGCAGTGGTAGGTCTTGCCAAAGCTGGACACCACGAACGCGCGCTCGCGCAGCTCCGGGTAGCGCAGCACCGACTCGTGGCGTGCGCCATCGAACACGATGTGCTCGTATACCTCGTCCGAGAGCAGGTAGATGCCGGTGTCGCGCAGCAGCGCGGTCAGCTCGGCGATGTCGTCGCTGGTGAACATCGCGCCCGAGGGGTTGTGCGGGCTGTTGATCATCAGCATCCGCGTGTTCTGCGTGACGGCGGCGCGGATCGCGGCCCAGTCAGGGGCAAAGGTCGCCGGGTCCAGCGCCACATGCACCGCCACGCCACCAGCGAGGTCAATGGCCGGCTCATAGCAGTCGTAGCACGGGTCCAGCACGATCACTTCGTCGCCGGCACGGACGACCGCCGCGATGGCATCGAAGATCGCCTCGCTTGCGCCCGACACGACGGTGACCTCGGCATCCACGTGCGGGCGGTAGCCGTAACAGCGCTCGGTCTTGTCGGCGATGGCCTGGCGCAGCACCGGCAGTCCGGTCATCGGCGCGTACTGGTTCTTGCCTTCGCGCATGGCGCGTGCGAGCGCGTCGACCAGCCGGGCCGGCACGTCGAAATCCGGGAACCCCTGCCCCAGGTTCACCGCGCCGTGCTCCATCGCCAGTTGCGACATCACGGTGAAGATGGTGGTGCCCACCTTGGGCAGCTTGGTTTCGGGGGTCAGGGCAGCAGTCATTGCGGCGCGGTCATCCGGGGCGGAGGGGGGAGAATCGCCAAGTGTACGGAAAGGGCGCGTCAAAGTCCCAACCATCAATCCGCATGAAGCGATGGATTG
>CBFGOS010000004.1:0-27893 GCA_965650425.1 uncultured Lysobacter sp.
GGCCGACCAGCTTGCCGCCAGCCACGTCACCGACATTGTGAGCGTGGGCATCGGCGGCTCCGACCTCGGGCCGCGGCTGGTGGTCGACGCCTTGGCGCCTACAGTGGGTGGGCGCTTTCGTGTGCACTTCCTGTCCAACGTCGATGGGGCTGCCGCCCAACGAGTGCTGGCCAAGCTCGATCCTGCGCGGACGGCCGTGCTGCTGATCTCGAAGACCTTCGGCACCCAGGAAACACTGCTCAACGGCGCCATCCTGCGCGCGTGGCTGGGCAACGATCGCCACCTCTATGCCATCACCGTCAATCCCTCGCGCGCCACCGAGGCATTTGCCATCCCCGCCGAACGCGTCCTGCCGATGTGGGACTGGGTGGGCGGTCGCTACTCGCTGTGGTCGGCGGTAGGGTTTCCGATTGCGCTGGCCATCGGCATGGACCAGTTCGAGGCGCTGTTGAACGGCGCTGCAGGCATGGATGCACATGTGCTGCTGACGCCACTGCGCGAGAATCTCGCGGTGTGGCATGCAATGACCGCGGTGTGGAACCGCAATGCGCTCAAACTGTCCACGCAAGCGGTGCTCCCGTATGACGAGCGGCTGAAGCTGCTACCCAACTACCTCCAGCAGCTGGTCATGGAGAGCCTGGGCAAATCGGTGCGGCTGGACGGATCGCCGGTGGCCGTCGATACCGTCCCGGTGTGGTGGGGCGGTGCGGGCACGGACAGCCAGCACAGCTTCTTCCAGGCATTGCACCAAGGCACCAGCATCGAGCCGGTGGACTTCATCGGGGTCGCCCGGCCGGACCACGATCACCCGGGCAACCACCTTGCGTTGCTCGCGAATCTGTTCGCGCAGTCGGAGGCGTTCGCCAACGGCCAGGACAGCCACGACCCGCACCGCAGCTACGCCGGCCAGCGTCCCAGCACGCTGATCCTGCTGGACGAACTCACGCCGCAGTCGCTCGGCGCGTTGATCGCGATGTACGAGCACAGCGTGTACCTGCAGGGCCTGGTGTGGGGTATCAACCCGTTCGACCAGTTTGGCGTGGAGTTGGGTAAACAGGTGGCCAACCGCCTGTTGCCAGCGCTGAAGGGCGAGGATGGAGCCGCAGACCCGGTCACCGCGGCGCTCATCGCGGAGTGGCGCGCCCGCGCGTCGCTGGGGCGCTGAGGCAACGGCGGTGATTCGTCGGGCTTAGGCGACCCCGTGTCGCTGCAGCGCCCACGCCACATGCTCACGTACCAACGCGCTGTCGTGGTCACGGCGCGACTCCAGCGCCGCAATCACCGCCGGCGTCGTAGGCGCGTTCCCCAGCGCGACCGCGATGTTGCGCAGCCAGCGTTCATGGCCACTGCGGCGGATGGCGGTGCCTTCGGTGCGGCGCAGGAACTCTTCTTCGGTCCAGGCGAACAGCTCGGCCAGTGACGCCTGGTCGAGGTTGTTGCGCGCCCGGAAATCAGGCTCGTCGCTGCGCTTGGCGAACTTGTTCCAGGGGCAAACGAGTTGGCAGTCGTCGCACCCGAAGATGCGGTTTCCCATCGGCGCGCGCAATTCTTCGGGAATGGCGCCTTCGTGCTCGATCGTCAGGTATGAAATGCAGCGACGCGCGTCCAGTCGATAGGGGGCGATGATGGCCTGCGTCGGGCATATTTCGATGCAGCGGGTGCAGGTGCCGCAGTGCGCAGTGGCGGCAGGGTCCACGGGCAACGGCAGATCGACATAGATCTCCCCAAGGAAAAACCACGAGCCACCGTCGCGGTCGATGAGGCAGGTGTGCTTGCCGATCCAGCCCAGGCCCGCGTTGCGTGCCAGCGCACGCTCCAGCACTGGTGCCGAGTCCACGAATACCCGGTAGCCGAATGGACCGATCTCGGCGGCGATGCGCTCAGCCAGCTTCTGCAGGCGTTGGCGCATCAGCTTGTGGTAATCACGCCCCAGGGCGTAGCGAGCCACGTAGGCGCGCTCGCCGTCGCCCAGCGTCTGCCACGCCTCCTGGTCGTCGCGGCGGCCATAGTCCAAGCCCACGGAGATCACGCGCAGCGTGCCGGGAATCAATTCGTCAGGGCGCGCGCGTTTGTCCCCGTGCTGCGCCATCCAGCCCATCGAGCCGTGCAGACCCTTCGCGAGCCAATCGCGCAGGTGGACTTCGTCCGCGCCCAGTTCAATGCCGGCGATGCCGAAGTGCTGGAAGCCGGCGTTTTGCGCAAGCACGCGAATGCGCGGCGCGAGCGCGTCGAAATCGATGGGGGTTGCGTCAGGCGGGGCGGGCGAAGGGGTCACGGCAGCGGCAGTATAGAATCGCGACATGTCCGGCGCTGCCCTCCATGACGTCGAATCCGTGCGTGCCGTCGAGGCGCGTGCAACCGCGCGCCTTGGCGACGCCTCGCTACTGATGGCTCGCGCCGGGCAGGCCGCATGGCACGCGCTGCTGAACCGTTGGCCGGCGGCCCTGCGCCTTGTGGTGGTGTGTGGGCCTGGCAACAACGGCGGGGATGGCTATGTGCTGGCGCAACATGCGCTCGAGGCGGGCCGCGATGTCCTCGTCGTGCACTTGGCGGATCATGCGCCGCGCAGTTCTTTGGCGAAGGAGGCGGCCAGGCGATTCATCGCGGCGGGTGGTCGCGTGCTCCCCTGGTCCGGAACGTTGCCGCCTGCGGATCTGGTTGTCGATGCCGTGTTCGGCATCGGTTTTTCCGGTGTGCCCGCGGGTGAGGTGGTTTCACTATTCGCTGCGATCAACGGTGCGGGTGTGCCGGTACTGGCGCTGGATGTTCCCAGTGGCGTGGACGCGGATCGTGGCGCGGTCGAAGGCGAAGCCGTCCGCGCGGATGCCACGGTCGAGTTCCTGGTGTGCAAGCGCGGGTTGGCGACCGGGCCTGCGCTGGATTATGTCGGAGACTGCGTGCTTGCCGATCTGGGCGTGGCTGCAATGGATCTGGAAGGATCTCCACCTGCCGCGGAATGGGTGGATACCCAGTCGCTGCCGTCCCGGATGCCGCGGCGTTCGCGCGACAGCCACAAGGGTCATCACGGCCGCGTGCTGTGCCTCGGCGGGGATATCGGCCACGGCGGCGCCATCATGATGGCCGCTGAGGCCGCACTGCGAGCGGGCGCCGGCCTGGTGGACGTGGCGACCCGCGCCGAACACGTGAGCGCGATGCTGGCGCGCCGTCCGGAGGTCATGGCGCGTGCGGTGGCAGCAGGCGATCCGGCATTGAACGACCTGATCCAAGCGGCCGGCGTGGTCGCCGTTGGTCCCGGTCTCGGGCAAGACGCATGGGGCAGGGCTTTATTCGATGCGGCCGTCGAGTCAGGCAAACCGTTGGTGGTCGACGCCGATGCCCTCAACCTGCTGGCCAACACGCCGCGCGCCATGGGCACTAATTGCGTGCTGACGCCGCATCCGGGCGAGGCGGCGCGCCTGCTGGGGACGGATACCCGCGCCGTGCAGCAGGATCGCTTTGCTGCAGCGCAGGCTTTGGCGCAACGCTTCATGGCTGTGGTCGTGCTCAAGGGCGCCGGCACGGTGGTGGCTGCGCCGGGCGCCGCAGCGCGTGTGATCGGCGCCGGTAACCCCGGCATGGCCGTGGGTGGCATGGGCGACGTGTTGACGGGGGTGATTGCGGCACTGCGCGCGCAGGGCATGGATGCGTTCGAGGCGGCGACTGCCGGTGCCTTGCTGCATGCCGCGTCGGGCGATGTCGCCGCCGCGATGGGCGGTCCCATTGGCTTGTTGCCGGGGGACTTGATGCAGGAACTGCGGCGACTGCGCAATGCGGGGGGTGGAGGCATGACGGAGATCTTGTTGGAAGACGCGGACGCCACGGCTCGCCTGGGGGCGGCCCTTGCCGGCTCGCGGCCCGGACATGCCGTGGTGCACCTGCATGGGGACTTGGGAGCGGGCAAGTCAACGCTTGCCCGCGCGCTGCTCAGGGCGCTGGGGGTTACCGGGACCATTCGCAGTCCCACCTATACGCTGGTCGAGCGCTATCCGCTGCCCGCTGGGGGCGAGGCGTGGCATCTCGACCTGTACCGCATCGCCGATCCCGGGGAACTCGAGTTCCTGGGGCTGGACGCAGACGAAGTCACGCTCTGGCTGATCGAATGGCCCGAGCGCGGCCGGGGCGCGCTGCCGGCGCCTGATCTGGTCGTCGACCTGGCCGTGGCCGGCGAGGGGCGACGCGCCCGGCTGCAACCCCGGTCGCCGGCAGGGGGGGAATGGCTGCAGGCTGCCACCCGCCATGGGGTTGGGGCTCATTCCTGAACATGGCGACAGGAAGTTGAGGCAGGTCACGGATCTATAAGGAAAAAAGGACTTGCATTCCGCTCGACGGAGTGATTGACTGGGCCCCATGCGAGAAAAGGGGGCTACCGTGCAGAAGTTCCTGCTGGGCGCAGCGCTCCTGTCGGCGCTGGCGTGGAATCTTGCGCATGCCAGTGAAATCAAGGGCTTGGAGCTGCGCAGCGGCGCCACCGGCACGCGCGCCGAAATTTCACTGGACCAGTCGGCCGACTACAAGCTGATCACCCTTCAAGGGCCCGACCGCCTGGTGGTCGATCTTCCGGCGTCGGTATTGGGCAAGGGGGTCAAGCCTCCCGTGGGCGTGGGCGTGGTCAAGGCGGTGCGGGTGGGCGAGCCCGCGCCCGGGACTGCCCGAATCGTGTTCGATCTGACCGAGAAAGTGGCGGTCCTCAAGCCGCGGCTGGAGCCTTCGGCCGGTGGCACCGCGCTGGTCCTCGAATGGCCAGGTGATGGCGCGGCGATGGGCAACCTGCAGTCCGTGCCCGCCATCAGCGTCGCATCTGGCGCGGTGCCCCCGCCGGTGCCGAATGCCCCGTCGACCAAGCCGTCCTCGTCAGCGTCCGCCGTCGACCCGTCAGCGGCATCGTCGGCGGCAACCACCCGCCTGATTTCCCAGATTGCGGCCGGGCTGCCAGCCAATGGTGCGGCGGCGTCACAGACCCACGAGGCGCCGGCCAATGGGCTGCCTGGCAGCGCGGCGGTCGTGGCCAAGCCCCTTGTCGTTTCTCCCTCCGACGGCCCAACCCCGACCCGGATCGCCACGGGCGTCCCGACGCGTGTGGCCACCGGTGTGCCGGCATCCACGACGGTGTCGGCGGCCGCCACCGCGGACGAAGCCGCCGCACGCGCCGATGCGGTCAAGACCCTGCAGGATGTGATGACGGGCCGCGGCGCACGCCCACTCGTCATCGCGATCGACCCGGGACACGGCGGCCAGGATCCGGGTGCCTTGGGCATGAACGGCACGCGCGAAAAAGACGTCACCCTGGCCATCAGCCGTGAACTGGCCCGCCAGCTCAACGCGACGCCGGGCATGAAGGCCTTCCTGACCCGCGATCGCGACGAATTCATCCCGTTGCCCCAGCGCGCGCGCCGCGCACGTGCCGCCAAGGCCGACATGTTCATTTCCATCCACGCCGATGCTGCGGAGAACCGTAGCGCCGACGGCTCCTCGGTCTACGTACTCTCGTTGAAGGGCGCGTCGTCGCAGCGCGCCCGCTGGCTGGCGGACAAGGAAAACTCGTCCGACCTGATCGGCGGCGTGCGGCTGGAAAAGGCCAACAACACGCTTGCGTCGGTCCTGTTGGACCTGACCCAGTCGGGCCACATGCGTGCCTCGGAAGAGGCCGCCGATCAAGTGCTGAGCGGCCTCAAGCGGGTGGGCAACAACCACAAACCGCATGTGGAGCGCGCCAACTTCGCGGTGCTTCGCACCTCCGACATGCCGTCCATGCTGGTGGAAACCGCCTTCATCTCCAATCCGGAGGAAGAGCGCCGCCTCAATGACCCGGCGTTCGTGCGCAAGATCGCGGGTGCGGTGGTGGATGGAGTCAATACCTACTTCACCCGTCAGCCGCCGCCGGGTACGTGGTACGCCGCGCGGGCCAAGGCCACGGAGGTCGCCTCCGCCGGCGCTGCAGCCGCGGGCGGCAGCCCCTGACCGGTTGCCGACGCAGGCCGATTCGGCGATTCCGGCTATCATCGTGGCTGGTCTTTTGACGGCGCCGAAAATGCGTCGCCCCCGACGTGCCCATCCGCCAGCTGCCTGACACCCTCATCAACCAGATCGCTGCCGGCGAAGTCGTCGAACGACCTGCCTCAGTCGTCAAGGAACTCGTCGAGAACGCGCTGGATGCCGGTGCGAGGCGCGTGGACATCGATCTGGAGGAAGGCGGCGTCCGCCTGATCCGCATCCGCGACGATGGCCAGGGCATCCCGCCTGAAGAGCTGCCCTTGGCGGTGTCCCGTCATGCCACCAGTAAGATCGCCTCGCTGGACGATCTCGAAGGGGTTGCCACGCTGGGGTTCCGGGGTGAGGCATTGCCCTCGATCGCATCGGTCAGTCGCTTTGTGCTGGCCTCGCGTCATCGCTCGGCCGACCATGGTGCGGCGCTGGAGATCGAAGGCGGTCGCGTGGGCGACGTCATGCCACGCCCGCACCCGCAGGGCACCACCATCGAAGTGCGCGACCTGTTCTTCAACGTACCCGCGCGCCGCAAGTTCCTGCGCGCGGAGCGCACCGAACTGGGCCATATCGAGGACTGGCTGAGGCAACTGGCGCTGGCCCGGCCTGACGTGGAATTGCGGGTGTCGCACAACGGCAAGCCGTCGCGTCGCTGGAAGGGCGAGGGTGACCTGCTCTCGGATGTGCGCTTGCACGAGGCACTGGGCGAGGATTTCACGCGCAACGCGCTGCATGTCGACCATTCCGCCGCGGGCTTGCGCCTGCATGGCTGGATCGCGCAGCCGGCGTACAACCGGGCCAGCGCCGACCAGCAATTCCTTTACGTCAACGGGCGTGCGGTCCGCGACCGCAGCGTCGCACACGCGGTCAAGCAGGCCTACGCCGACGTGCTGTTCCATGGCCGCCAGCCCGCTTACGTGCTGTTCCTGGAGCTGGATCCGCGGCGGGTGGACGTGAACGTGCATCCCGCCAAGCATGAAGTGCGTTTCCGCGACGCGCGGCTGATCCACGACTTCGTCTACCGCACGCTGCACGATGCCTTGGCGGGCACCCGTGCGGGCGTGCTCGCGGGCGCTGCGCCGGGCGCGGCGGGCGGCGAACTGGGGACCGGCGCTGCGGAACCGTATGTCGGCGCCTCGTCCGCAGGCTTTCCCGCCTCGATGGCGTTGGGCGGTAGTTACGGCGACAGTCGTCCGGGCGGGGCGGGCTTGGGTTGGAACCGCCCGCAGGCACCGCTTGGATTGCCGGTGGAAGAGGTGCGCGCGTCCTACGGTGCGTTGTATGGAGCCGCGCCCTCGATGGTCTTGGGATCCGGTACCGGTCCATCGCCGCTGCCGGCCAGCCCGGAGGCCACGCTGCCGCCGCTCGGTTATGCGATCGCCCAGTTGCATGGCATCTACATCCTGGCCGAAACCGCCGATGGCCTGATCGTGGTCGACATGCACGCGGCCCACGAGCGCATCGGTTACGAGAAGCTCAAGGCCGCGCACGACGGCGAGGGCCTGCGCACGCAGCCGTTGCTGGTGCCCGCAACGCTTGCGGTGGCCGAGCGCGAGGCCGATGTCGCCGAACGCGAGTCCGACACGCTGGCGGCGCTGGGCTTCGAGACGACACGCAGCGGGCCGCAGTCACTGACCTTGCGCAGCGTGCCGGCCTTGCTGGCCCATGGCGACGTCGAGGCGCTGCTGCGCGATGTGCTGGCCGACCTGCGCGAGCATGGGGAGTCGCGGCGCGTTTCCGCCGCGCGTGACGAATTGCTGGCGACGATGGCCTGCCATGGCGCGGTGCGCGCGAACCGTCGCCTCTCCTTGCCGGAGATGAATGCGTTGCTGCGCGAAATGGAAATCACCGAGCGGTCCGGGCAATGCAACCATGGCCGTCCGACGTGGGCGCGCTTTACCCTTTCCGATATCGATCGCTGGTTCCTGCGAGGACGCTGACATGCGCCATTTCCCACGTGCCCTGACCACCACGTTCCTTGCGGGCATGTTGCTGGCCGGCTGTGGAAAGGACGACGTCGCTGAGGCACCCACATCCTCCGCCGAGAATGCGGCCTTCAACGCCGCCCAGCAGGCGTGGCGGGCGCAGCGCAAAGCCGAGTTGCTCCAGCCCGACGGCTGGACCAGCCTGGTCGGGTTGCATTGGATCGATCCGGGTTCGCACTACCTCGGCAGCGACGCCGACAATGGCGTTCGCCTCGCGGCGGGGCCCGCGCACTTGGGCATGTTGACGTTGAAGGGCGAAACGCTGCGGTTTTCGCCCGAATCCAAAGTGGCCGTCACGCTGGACGGTCAGCCGTTCAAGCGTGGCGTCGCCCTGCGCACGGATGGCGATCCCGCTGGCCCCAGCGTGATCGGCTTCGACGAGGGAAAGGGCCTTGCCACCGTCATCAAGCGCGGCAACCGCTATGCGTTGCGCGTGAAGCACGCCGACGCGCCGACCCGCACCGGGTTCGCCGGGCTGGAGTATTGGCCCGCTGATCGCGCGTGGCAGGTCCCGGCGCGTTTCGTGGCCCATCCCGCGGGCAAGACGCTGGACGTGGTGAACATCATCGGGACCACCGAGCCCGTGCCCAATCCGGGGGCGGTGGAGTTTGAGCGGGAGGGCACGACCTACCGACTGGAGGCGCTGGACGAGGGCGACGGCAAGCTGTTCCTGATCCTGGCCGATCGCACCAGCGGACACGGCAGCTACGGCGCGGGACGCTACCTGTATGCCGGCCTGCCGGACAGGCAGGGCAGGGTGATGCTGGACTTCAATCAGGCCTACAATCCGCCCTGCGCCTTTACCTCTTTCGCTACCTGCCCCCTGCCGCCACCGGAGAACCGGTTGGACCTCAGGATCACGGCAGGTGAGAAGACCTACGCCAAGAAGCTCTGAGCCGCTTTCCGGCCGCCAACCCTTACCGTCGCCAGCCACATGTCCCGTCGCCCCAACGCCCTCGGCCTGATTCTTGGTTCCGCCACCCTGATCTCGGCCATGGCCTGGGCGGCCACGGAGGCACCGAAGGTGTCGCCTGCGCCCACGCGCGCGCCGGCTGCCGCGAAGGGCGTCCAGGCGTCAGCCCCAATCGTCGCTGCCCCCGCGAAGTCGGTCGGTTCTGCGCCCGTGCCGCTGCTCTGGAAGGTTTCTGACCGCGACAATGCGGTCTACCTGCTGGGCTCCCTGCACTTGCTCAAGCCGAGTGACTATCCGCTGTCCGGGGACGTGGATCGCGTTTTTGAGGACGCCGAGAAGGTTGTGTTTGAAGTGGCGCTGGAAGAGCTGTCTGATCCAGCGACCGCGCAAAAGTTCATGCTGGCGGCAGGGTACGACGATGATCGTCGCTTGAGCAGCGTGGTTCCGCCGGTGCTGCGTGAGAAGCTGGACCGGTTGCTGGCCCGCCAAGGCGCCTCGATCGCGGCCATTGACGGTTTCGAGCCTTGGTTCGTGAACCTGTCGCTGACGCTGGGCATGGCTGGAGCGCAAGGATTCAAGGCGGAGATGGGCCTTGACCAGCATCTGGCTCGCCGTGCGCTTGAGGCGGGCAAGGCGACCGGTGCGCTGGAAAGCATCGATTTCCAGCTGAGCGCACTCGACGCTTCTCCGATGGACGAGCAGGTGGCCGGCCTGGTGGATTTCGTTGATCGGGTTGAGGAAATGCCCAAGGTGCTCGAGGAGCTGCACGACGCATGGCGTAGCGGTGACACGGCCCGCCTGGAGGCGCTCACTCGCGTGGAGATGCAGGAAAAAGCGCCGGCGTCGTACCAGATCATGAATGTCCAGCGTAACGATGCGTGGGTGCCGCAGCTGCAGGCCATGCTGGACGGGCCGGGCAAGGACAATGACGTGCTGGTGGTGGTGGGTTCGCTTCACCTGCTGGGCAGCGACGGCGTGGTCGAGAAGCTGCGCGCCAAGGGCTATGCAGTGGAACGAATCTGCACGGCCTGCGATGTCTCCCGGCCGACGGCCGTCACGAACGGCGCGTCGAGCCCGGCCGCGCGTTAGCGCTGAACGCCTGTGAAGTTGGCGGTTGAAGTCACGCCGTAGTCTGCGGCGGCACCATCACGATGCAGTCCACCGGGCACGCTGGGATGCATAGCTCGCAGCCCGTGCACAGCGGCTCCACGACCGTGTGCATGTGCTTGGATGCGCCGATGATTGCGTCCACCGGACAGGCCTGGATGCACTTGGTGCAGCCGATGCAGTCGGCTTCGATGACCAGTGCCACGGACGCCGCCTTGTACTCGCCTCGACTGCGGTCATACGGCCGTGGGTCCACACCCAATACATGGGCCAGTGCGTGTGCGCCGGCGTCGCCGCCGGGCGGGCAATGGTCGGTGCCCGCTTCGCCCCCGGCCATGGCCTCCGCGTACGGTCTGCATCCTGCGTACCCGCACTGTCCGCATTGAGTTTGCGGGAGCAGCCGGTCCAGGCGCTCGGTCAGCGCGTCAAAGTCAGTTGTACGCGGTGTGTTCAATGCCAACGGCCCTGGCGTCGGAGGCATGGCGCGAACCATGCAACGGCTGCCCTGTCAGGTGCTGCTCAACGCACCGGCATGCCGGGCTGCACGCCTTCGTCTGCGTCCAGCAGATGCAGGCCGCCACCATCGAAGCCGGCCGAAAGGATCATGCCCTCGCTCAGGCCGAAGCGCATCTTTCGCGGTGCCAGGTTGGCGATGAACACCACGCTGCGGCCCACCAATTTTTCCGGTTCGCCGTAGGAGCCGCGGATGCCGGAGAAGATCTGGCGCGTGCCCAGGTCGCCAGCATCCAGCTCGAAACGGAGCAGCTTGTCGGAGCCTTCGACAAACTCGCACACCACCACCTTGCCCACGCGGAGGTCCAGCTTCGCGAAGTCATCGATGCCGATGTAAGCCGGCGCACCCTCGGCAGCCAGTGCGGCAGCGCCTGCAGCCGGCT
The DNA here is from genome assembly GCA_965650425.1 of uncultured Lysobacter sp. Lineage (GTDB taxonomy): Bacteria > Pseudomonadota > Gammaproteobacteria > Xanthomonadales > Xanthomonadaceae > Aerolutibacter. The sequence continues at coordinate 10,884 of CBFGOS010000004.1, forward strand.
TCGCGCTGGCCTTCGCCGTGTCGTTGCCAGCCGCGTTCTTCGCGGCCTCCTTGGCGTCGACCGTGGAAGTGGCGGTGGCGGGTTGCAGGGATTCCTTGCTGGCTTCGATCATGGCGTCAATCTGTTTGGGGTCAATGCGGGTGAACAACGGCGCGTAATCATGGATGTGGTGTGCCAGCAGAGGCTGCTGGAGGTCGTGCCAGCCAACGACCGGCGCGGCCAGGAAACCCTCGGCCTGAGCCGCCACGCGTGGCAGCACCGGCTTGAGTGCGGCCGCCAACACGCGGAACAGGTTTAGGCCCTGCGTACACACCGCGTGCAGTTCTGCGTCGGCGCCTTCCTGCTTCGCCAGCACCCACGGCTTGGTGTCGTCGATGTAGCGGTTGGCCTCGTCGGCCAGCGCCATTGTCAGGCGCAATGCAGTGGCTGCCTCGTTGCGCGCATAGGCCTCGGCAATGGATGCCAGTTGCGCGACGAAGCGCTCGTACATGGCCGAATCCGGCAGTGACGCGGCCAGCTGGCCGTCGAAACGCTTTCCGATGAAGCCCGCGCAGCGGCTGGCCAGGTTGACGAACTTGCCCACCAGGTCCGAGTTCACGCGCGCCACGAAATCGGCGAAGTTGAGGTCCAGGTCGTCCACGCCGCCGGAAGTCTTGGTGGCGAAGTAATAGCGCAAGGCTTCCGGATCCAGTCCATGCTCGAGGTACGTGCGCGCCATGATGAAGGTGCCACGCGACTTCGACATCTTGGCGCCATCCACGGTCAGGTAACCGTTGACGTGCAGGCGCGTGGGCGCGCGGTGACCGGAGCCGTGCAGCACCGCCGGCCAGAACAGGCCGTGGAAGTTGACGATGTCCTTGCCGATGAAGTGGTGCATCTCGGCCGCGCTGTCCGGGCGCAGGAAGCTGGCGAAATCCAGCCCCGCACGCTCGCACAGCGCCTGGAAGCTGCTCAGGTAGCCGATCGGTGCGTCCAGCCACACGTACAGGTACTTGCCCGGGTGCCCGGGAATCTGAAAGCCGAAGTAGGGCGCATCGCGCGAGATGTCCCACGCGCGCAGGCCGCCCTCGGCGTCCAGCCATTCCAGCAGCTTTGCTTTGGTGCCGGCGGTGGCGACATCGCCGGCCAGCCATTCGCGCAGGAACGCCTCGAACTGTCCAACCTCGAAGAAGAAGTGCTCCGACTCCCGGATCACGGGCATGGCGCCCGACAACACGGAGCGCGGATCCTTCAATTCGGTGGGCGCGTAGGTGGCGCCGCAATTCTCGCAGTTGTCGCCGTACTGGTCCGCCGCACCGCAATTGGGGCAGGTGCCCTTCACGTAGCGGTCGGGCAGGAACATGCCCTTTTCGGGGTCATACAGTTGTGCGACCGAGCGCCGGGTGATGTGCCCGTTTTCCAGCAGGCGCTGGAAGATCGCCTCGGTCAGGACACGGTTGCCCTCCGAATTGGTCGAGTCGAAATGGTCGAACGCCACGCCGAAATCGGCGAAGTCACGCTCGTGCGCCACCTGGATGCCGGCGATGTAGCTCTCCGGCGTCATGCCGGCCTTTTCCGCAGCCAGCATGATGGGCGTGCCGTGCGTGTCATCCGCACAGACGAAGTGGACCGTATGGCCGGACAGGCGCTGAGCACGCGTCCAGATGTCGCCTTGGATGTAGCCCACCAGATGGCCCAGATGGATCTGGCCGTTGGCGTAGGGCAGGGCACAGGTGACAAGGTGCTGGCGGGGCATGGGCGTGGAAATGTGCGGCGCAAGGGGGCTGCGATTATCGCACGCCCCCATGGAGCCCGCGGTACGATGAGGCATGGAAGAAGCACGACAGCTCTATGCGCGGGCGATTGATGCCCTGAATGCCGGCCAATGGCGCAGCGCACGCGATATCGCGGGACGACTGCTCGGTGTCGCCCCCGGACATGCCGGGGTCCACTTCGTTGCCGGCGTTGCTGCGCTGCGGGAACGCGATTTCCGCCCGGCGCTGGACCATCTGCAGACGGCCACCCGGCTCAATGCCGATCGGCCGGACTATGCCGCGCAGTCGGCTGCGGCGCTGTCCGCGGTGTTCCTGGGCGCCGAAGCCCTCACCGAGGCGCGCCGGGCAATGACCCTGGGTGGCCTAGATGCGATGTCGCTGGATACCGTAGGGGTCGTGTTTACGCAGAACAATGCCCATGCGGAGGCACTGGAGGCATTTGCGGCTGCCGTTGCCGCGATGCCATCCGTCGCAAGCTACCGCTTCAACCTGGCCACATCGCTGACCTTCAACGGTCGCCTCGACGAGGCCGAGCAGGAGTACGAGGCCTGTATCGCACGTGATCCGCGGCACTGGAAGGCGCACCTCGCGCTGTCGCAGCATCGTCGCCAGACAACGGTGCGCAACCACATCGAGCGACTGCGCATGTTGCGGGCGGAGCATGACAGGGATCCGGTGGCCACCCTCTACCTGGATTTGGCGCTGGCGAAGGAGTTGGAAGACCTGGGGGAATATCCCGAAGCCTTTCGACACCTCGTGTCAGGCAAGGCGGCGGGGGGGCAGCTTGAGCAGTACCAGCCGGAGCGGGATTCGGAGCTGTTCGATGCGCTGCAGTCCTCATTCCCCGGAGTGCGTGCCGAGTCCGCAGGAGATCCGAGCCAGCAGCCCATTTTTGTCATTGGCATGCCGCGCAGCGGCACGACGCTGGTCGACCGGATACTCTCCAGCCACCCATCCGTTCGTTCGGCAGGCGAGCTCCAGAACTTCGGCGTGGTGCTCAAACGCCTCTCCGGAAGCAGGACGCCGGCCTTGCTGGATCCCGATACCGTCCAGCGTGCCCTGGGCATCGATCCGAAGGCACTAGGGCGCGCCTATCTTGAAAGCACGCGCCCCGGGACTGATGGCAGCCCGCATTTCGTGGACAAGCTGCCGCACAACTTTCTCTATGCCGGTTTCATTGCGCGAGCGTTCCCCAACGCACGCATCGTCTGTTTGCGGCGTGATCCGGTGGATGCGTGCCTGAGCAACTTCAGGCAGCTGTTCGCGGCCGGCAACCCCTACTACGGCTATTCCTACGATGTGCTGGACACGGGGCGTTACTACCTGCAGTTCGACCGGCTGATAAGCCATTGGCAACAGGTGCTGCCGGGCCGCATCCACGAAGTGGAATACGAGGCGCTGCTCGCTGACCAGGAGGGGCAGACGCGCAAGTTGCTGGAGTTTTGCGGATTGCCGTGGGATGACGCCTGCCTGCGCTTCCAGGACAACGAGGCGCCGGTGGCCACCGCCAGTGTGGTCCAGGTGCGTGAGGGGCTTCACCAGCGCTCGAGTGGGCGTTGGAAGCGCTACGCGTCCGAGTTGGTGCCGTTGCGGGCCATGCTGCGCGAGGGTGGGCTGCCCGTGGAATGAGCGCAGGCCACGCGCCTGCCAGAAACACGAACCCCGCCTTGCGGCGGGGTCGTGGTCCAGCAGGTTTCAACTCAGCCTGGGATCAGCGCTGGCCGAAGTTGTAACGCATCTCCAGGTAGATGGCGCGGCCGTTCACGTCGAAGTTGTAGCTGTTGTACGGCGCACCGCTCGAGCCCGGGTACGTGGAGTCGTACGGCGGCATCTTGTTGAACACGTTGTTCACCATCAACGACAAGTCGATGTTCGCAGCGGCGTGGTAGGACACGCTCCAGTTGTAGACCGTGGTCGATCCCAGCTGGCCCGCCAGCGGCGCATCGTAGCCCGTGGTCGAGATCCAAGCGCGGTAGTTGGGCGTCTTGTCACGCCAGTTGGCGTAGACGGTCGAGGCCCAATCACCACGGCGCCACGACAGCGACGCTTCGGCCTTGCGCTTCGGATCCGAGCTCCAGTACGGATCGTTCAGCAGGTCGATCATCGGATCTTCCGGATACTGCTGGTACTCGTGGCTCAGCTTCTGCGTGTAGCTGCTGCGCAGGTTCATGTCGCCGAAGCTGCCGACATCGAAGCCATAGTTGAACGAGGCGGTGACCGCTTCCAGGCGCTGGTTGGAGACGTTGATCTTCGGCGTGAAGATCTCGGTGACCTGGCCCGTGGCATTGCGCGTGATCTGGGCAAGGGTGTTGACGCACAGCGGCGAGCTGATCGGGTCCGCACCCGTGCGGCAACGGTATTCCTGCAGCATCAGGCCGTTGGCGCTCTGCGTGGTCACCTCGTCGTAGATGTCCCAGTTGTGGTAATCCACGGTGAGTGCCATGCGTGCCACCGGGGCCCACACGAAGCCGGCGCTCCACACATCCGCGTTGATCGGCTGCAGGTCCAGGCTACCGGACTGCGTGCCGAAGACCTGGCGGCTGGAGAAGCGGGCCGGGCAGTCGTCCACCTGTTCGGGCGAGTAACCCGCCAGCGAGCAGCTGTAGTAGTCGGTCACGCTCGTGTAGTAGCCGCTCTCGCCCTGGTACAGGTCGGCCAAGGTCGGTGCACGGAAGGCCGTGCCGTACTTGCCGCGGATCAGCAGCGAGTCCGTCGGACGGAACTCCAGGCCCAGGCTGTAGGTCGGCTTGTCGATCGTCCGGCCACTGGCCTTGAAGCTGTCATAGCGGCCGGAAACGGTCGCCGTCAGCATGTCGAGGAGCGGCAGTCGCAGTTCGGAGGTGACCGCGTAACGGTCGCGCTCGCCGCCGCCCTGCACATCGGTCTGGCCCCAGATCTCGCCGTTGAGGTAGCCCGGATCCGGGTTGTAGCGCCATTCCTGCTGTCCCCACTCGCCAACCACCGCGATGCCGGCGTCGCCGCCGGGGAGGCTGAAGAGGCTGCCGTTCACCAGCTGGGCGCGCGCCATGGTGTCGCTGGTCTTAGCCGTCGTGGTGGCGAAGCCGCTCATGGCCCAGAAATCGACCGGATTGATCGGCTGGTAGAACTTGCTGTAATCCGGGGTGTAGACGGCATAACCGAAGTACGGGTCGGTCCCGAGCTGCGGCCCGAGCACGGTGCGCTCGAAGTAGTCGTTCATCTTGTCCGCCCAGCGGACCCATGACGTGGAATCGAGCTTGTAGTCGGAGTAGGTGATGCCGACGTCGTAGTCCCAGTTGGACTCGCCGATGCTGCCCTCGATACCGATGCTTGCGCGCAGTGCCTTGCTCTTGTCGGTACTCATGGTGCTGCCGAAGCCTTCCGGACCCATGTCCTCGGGGGCGAATGCTCGCTGCAGGTTCACCAGGTCGCCCGCCGGCAGCGAAGCAACGCACGCGGCATAGCCCGCGCCCGGGGCGCAGAAGAAGCTGCCGTAAACGTCGCGCACGCCGAAGTCGGTGAAGCGCGGATCGAAGAAGTAACCCCAGCCCACGCCGGTGCCCCACCAGGTGAAGTTGGAGCCAACGTGGTACTTCACCTCTTCGTCGCTGTACAGGACGTTGCCGTAGAGCGAAGCCTTGTCACTGATGTCGAAGGTGGCGTTGAGGTAGGCCTGGCCCGATTCCTTGCCATTGAGCAGGGTGCGGTAGCCGGGGCTGTTCATCGAGCCACAATAATTCTCGTCACCGAAGCCGGGACGGGTCTGCAGGCCTTCACCGCCGCCGAACATGTGGTCGACGTTGGCGCAGTTGGCCGGGTCCATGAAACGGTAACTGCTGAAGGGGCCATAGACCAGGAAGTCACGGCTGGCCAGTTGCGGGGTATAACCGCGCGGGTTGTACTGGCTCGTCAGGTCGCGCTGGTAGCCCCAGATCGGGTCGCGGTGCTCGAGCTGCAGGCCAGCCAGTACGTTCAGGCGGCCGTCCTCAGAACTGAAGCCGTTGGACAGTGTCGCACGCACACTGGAACCGCCGCCTTCGCTGTAGCCACCGCCGCGGACGCTGATGGATGCACCGTCGACGCGCTTTTTCAGAATGACGTTGATCACGCCGGCGATCGCGTCGGAGCCATAAATCGAAGACTGGCCGCCCGGGAGGATTTCAATGCGCTCGACCAGGTCGATCGGGATGCCCGAGATGTTGTTGAACGCGTCGCTGCCGTTGTAGAGGGCCGGATAGTTGGACATCGGCCGACCGTCGATCAGGTACTTCACGTAGCCCGGCGGCAGGCCAAACAGGCTGACCGTCTCTGCACCCTGGGTGAAGGAGGCCGAGGTCTGCGAACCCTGCACCGCACCGGTCGCGAACGACGACTTCTGCAGTACTTCCGACATGTTGTTGAAGCCGCGGGTCTGGATGTCCTCGGCGGTAATGACCGTCACCGGGACGAACGTTTCAACCTCGGACTGCGGAATCAGTGAGCCAGTGACCGTCACCTTGTCGACCGTGGTGGCCTGCGAGGTACTTTCCTGCTGCTCGTCGTCTGCCGGGTCCTGCGCCATTGCGATGCCCGACACCGGCACCAGCAATGCCGCGAACAGTGCCGCGCTCAGGCGGCTGCGCTGCAAAGCGTTATTGCGACCTTTCACCATCTACCCCCTTGGGTTGTTAAGCGAAATGCGTCCCTGCCCTGGAACTGTCCCATCACGTCCTGTGAAACCCAAACCTAACACGCGGTTAACGATCGGGTCACAATTTCTGTGTGCTGCATCAGGGTTTTGACCTGAGAAAAAGGATCGGGCCCGGAAATCCGGGCCCGAAGTCGTCTTGAATTGAACGCGCTGGTTTCAGCGGCGGACCCAGACCTGCGTCCTGCCCAGCAGCGAGAAGCCAAGGAAGCCACGGACTTCCAGCTTGCGACCCCCTTCGATGGGCTTGATCTTCACCGAGTAGACCTTGCCGGTGGCCGGGTCCAGGATCTGGCCGCCCTCCCAGCCGTCGCCCTTCTTCTTCACGCCCCACATCATGACCATGCCCTTCACGGGCTTGCCCTTCCGATCACCTTCGCACTTGTCGCATACGGGGTTTGGCCCCCGATCTGAATGCAGGATCTCGGCCACGCGTGCCGCCAGTGAACCGTTGGTGGTTTCATAGATTTCCACGACGGACTTGGGCTTCTTGGTCTTGTCGTCGATGGTGGTCCAGGCACCCACCGGCGACACCTGCGCGAAGGCGGAGGCGGACAGGGCGAGCAGTGGCAGCGCGATCAGGAGCGTGAACAGTTTGTTGCGCATGAGTCCCCTCCCAGGGAATGGATGGTGCGAGGCCCAGGCGTCGCCAGGGCGGCACGTCTTTATATACAGAATTCGATGGCGTATGGAAGCCTGCACTGGCAGTCAGTCCAACCAAAAAACAAAGCCCGGCATGCGCCGGGCTTCGTTCTGCTTCAAACAGCCGTGGATCAGTTGAACTTGTAGCTGAACTCCACGCCGATCTCGCGACCGATCGGGCTGTAGGCCTGCCAGAAGTACGGGTAGCTGTTCATCGTCGGGTCGTTCGGGTGGATCCGATCGAACACGTTGTTGACGTTGACGCGAACGCGCATGTCTTCCGTGAGCTGCTTGCCAACCGACATATTCCACAGGATCTGCGGGCCAATGCGGCTGTCCAGGCCATAGGCCTCGGCCACGGTCGGCTGCCACACCGGGAAGCTGCCGATGCGGGTCATCAGCACGCCCACGTCCCAATCATCCTTGGCCCAGGTGGTGGTCCAGCGCAGACGGCTACGGAAGTCCGCGTTGGAGTTCAGGTCACGGTAGCTCAGCAGCGCTGCGCTCGGGGTGGCCTTCTGGGTCTGCTCCAGCACGTGCGACCACTGCAGGCTCGTGTTGAACGTGCCCAGGCGGTCGGTGTCGAGGCGGTAGCGGACGGTGGCGTCCACGCCCTTCACACCCTGGAAGGCCAGGTTGATCGGGCCGCTGCGGATCTCGGTAATCGCACCGGTGATCGCGTCACGCGTGATGCGGCTCAGCGTGGCGTTGCAGAACTCCGAGCCAGCAGCGAACGGGTAAACGGTACCGTTCGGGTAGCGGCCGGTGTTGCAGCCCAGCTCCGCCTCGAGGATCGAGGTGCCCGACTGCACGCTGACCACGTCTTCCAGTTCGATTTCGTAGTAGTCAGCCGACACGGACAGCGAGTCGACGATGTCCCACACGAAACCGGCCGTCCACGAGTTGCCGGTCTCCTCACGCAGGCTCGGCTGGCCCTGCGAAGTGGTGAACGCCGAGTAGCGGTACTGCGCACCAGCGGCGCCGCACACCGCGTCGGACGTGCCGATGCCGTTCTGGAAGCAGCGGTAGTAGTCGGTGATGGTGCCGAAGGAGCCGCTGCGCTCGGAGAACACGTAGTGCATGTCCGGCGCCTTGAAGCTGGTGGCGTAGTTGCCGCGGATCAGCAGGTTGCTGAACGGACGGAACTCGATGCCAGCGCCCCACGTGCGAGCGTCGTTCACGTCGGTGACGTCGTCGTACTTGTCGTAGCGACCGGCAGCGCTGAGCGTCAGCATGCTGGTCACCGGCACCTTGAACTCGACGCCCGCGGCATAGCGCGAACGCTCACCGCCGCCGCCGGTACCGGTCAGGTTGTAGATCTCGCGGACGTCCGGGAAGATCCGGCGGTCGCTCTGCAGATCGTATTCCTGACGCGACGCCTCCAAGGTGGCCGCGAAGCCCAGCGGACCGGCCGGCAGGTCGAACAGATCGCCGCTGAAGACGAAGCTGGTAGCCGCATTCGACGACTCGGCGTCGTAATGGACCATCGTCGACATCTGCGCGTAGTCTTCCGGCGAAATCGGACCGTAGAAGTGGTTCAGGTTCAGGCGGTACACCGGCTGGCCGTTCGGGATACCGGCGAGGCCGGCATAGGCGCCCTGGCCGGTGGTGCCCAGACGCGGGCCGAGGAAGTACGCCGTTGCACCGGCGACCGTCATGCGCGGACGGTCACGGATGGCGTTGTACTTCGCGCCGCCGATGGTCCAATCCCAGTCGAAACGGTCGGCGATGGTGCCACGCAGGCCGAACGCCAGGTCGTAGGACTTCTCTTCGAACTTCTGGAAGGTGCCTTCGCTGCCGCCGTAGGTTTCCGGCGTCAGAGCGCGGATCGGCAGGATGCGGATGCCGAACTGCGGATCATAGAAGGTGCCGTTGGGCTGCGGACCACCGAACCACTGCTCGACGCCGCCGCCCAGACGGCCGCGCGAGCTGTACGCCATGGCGCTGGCCCAGGCTTCCAGGTTGTCGGTCACGTTGAACGTGCCGTACAGGTAGCCCGACAGGTCGTTGGTGCCGTTGACGACGGTCTGCTCGGCCGGATAGCGGTCGTAACCGCAGCCCGGGCCCAGGGTCACGCCGCTGGCGGAGCTGGTGTAGGTGTGCGGACGGTAGAACGCACTGCCGCTGCAGTCGTAGCCCGCCGCCTGGCGGTACGAACCAGCGGTCGGAACGCCCTGGCCGCGGATCTGGATGCCGATCGGCGGCTGGTAGCCACCCACGCCATTACCGGAAGCAAGCGGGAACGTGCCCGGAGGCGCCGGGTTGTCCGCGGCGGAATCCATGAAATCACGCTGGTAGCCGAACACCGGCTCTGCGTTGTAGGACTCGAACGCATAGGTCATGCTCCAGCGATCGCCGGTCTTGCCACCGACCCACTGCACGTCGCCGATGTCGCGCCCGCCACGAGTGGAAGTCTGTCCCTTCACCTTGAGGACGTTGCCCTCGTAGTTGCGCTTCAGCACGACGTTGATCACGCCGGCCACTGCGTCAGAACCGTAAATCGCCGAGGCGCCACCGGCCAGGATTTCAATACGCTCCACGGCGGCGGCCGGGATGTTGTTGAAGTTCTGGAAGTTGCTGCGGCCGTTGTACGGGAACGGGTAATCATTGGCGCGACGGCCGTTGATCAGCAACAGCGTGCGGCCCGGGCCCATGCCGCGCAGGTTGACCACGCTTGCGTTGGGCGTGAAGCCACCAGCGGCGTTGAAGTCGTTCTGGCCGAAGCCGGTGTTCTGGCTCAGGGTCTCAAGGGCATCGTGGACGGTGTTGAAGCCTTCCTTGCTGATCTGCTCGGAGGTGATGATGGTGACCGGCGACGGTCCTTCCACCTCGGCTCGCTTGATGCGGGAGCCGGTTACCACCACGCGATCGACGTCCGTGGCCGATTGCTGTTGCGCGTTCTGGCTGTCCTGCGCTTCCTGTGCGACTGCGGCCCCCGCCGTCAGTGCCATGGCCCCCATGAGCGCGGACGCCAAAGCGTTGCGCTGCAGGCCTTTGCTGCTAATTACCGCCATCTTTGATCCCCTTGAAACGGTCGTGACCGTACGTTTTTGTTAACGCAGTCTTAACTGCAATTTGACAGTAACATACCTCGACTGTGACGCGCATCCCGTACGGCCGGGTGCGGGAAGCGCCATCGAAAGGCTGTCAATGACGCATCCTGCCGGCTTGCGCTTCGCCAGGCAGGGGGGGCGCGGGGGGCATACGGTTAAACTGGGCTCCCTCGAGCGAACCAGGAGCAGTCCGTGTCAGTGGTGCCCGTTTTGGAAGATCGCGTCCGCACCCTGCGCCTGCCGGACCTTGACACCCCCTTGGGTGAATGCGCTAGGGTTTCGGTGGCCGAGAGCCATGGCCAGGTTGCTGTCGAGGTTGTCTTCCGGATTCCCTGTGACTGGCTCCGGGGCTGGCTACCTGCCCAGGTCCAGCGACTGTGTAGTGAGTCAGGGGCGCAACTTTCGCGTCTCGAGATTCTCCAGCGCATCACCACCCATGCGGTCCAGCCCAACCTGGCCCCCCTCCCGGTGGCGCGGAACATCATTGCCGTTGGGTCCGGAAAGGGCGGCGTGGGCAAATCCACAACGGCGGTCAACCTTGCGGTCGCCCTGGCCCAGGACGGAGCGCGGGTCGGCCTGCTCGATGCGGACATCTACGGCCCCAGCGTCCCGATGATGCTCGGCCTGCACGGTCGACCTGACAGCCCCGACGGCAAGTCCATCGAACCGATGCGTGCGCACGGGGTGGAGGCCATGTCGATTGGCCTGCTGGTGGATCAGGACACCCCGATGATCTGGCGGGGGCCCATGGCCACGTCCGCCCTGACCCAGTTGTTGAATGACACGCGCTGGGGCGATCTGGACTATCTGATCGTCGATCTGCCGCCAGGCACGGGTGACATACAGCTGACGCTGGCCCAGAAGATCCCGGTGGCCGGTGCGGTAATCGTGACGACCCCACAGGACGTGGCGACCCTGGATGCCCGCAAGGCACTGAAAATGTTCGAGAAGGTGCAGGTGCCGGTGCTTGGCCTGGTCGAGAACATGGCCGTTCACGTTTGCACGCGTTGTGGCCACGCCGAGCATATTTTCGGCGAAGGCGGCGGACAGCGGATGGCCGAACAATACGGGGTGCCGTTGCTTGGGAGCCTGCCGCTCGATGTTTCCGTGCGCGAATTTGGCGATAGCGGGCAGCCGATCGTGACAAATTCGACAAAACCGGACACCGTTCATCCCTACAGGGATACCGCTCGTCGGCTAGCTTTGGAGCTTTCAGGTAAGCCTCAGGTTGCAAGGCCTTTATCCGCATCGCTTTTGTCCTGACGGGCACGCTGGCGGCGTGCTGCGTTGCAGCATGCGGGACTTCAGGAAATCCCCCTAGATTCGAAGGGCGCGGCCAAGACGGCGGCGCCTTTCTTTGTGAACCACTATTTCGGGGGTAGTTCCAACCATGAAGCATCCCATCCGCACCGCGGCGCTGGCCGGCGCTGTTATTGCCTCTCTCGGCCTGTCGTCCGCGGCGTTCGCCGGCGGTCGTCCGGACCTCGTCATTGCTGGCCTGAAGGCTGGCCGCGCTCACCAGGCCAACGAGCTGCTGGTGAAGTTCCGCGACGGCACCTCGGCCGCCCAGCAGACCGCAGTTCGCCAGGGATTGGGCGCTTCGAAGATTGACGTCGTGCGCGCCGGTAACGGCACCCGCGGCGAACTGGCCCTGATGCGCCTGCCGGCGGGTCGCGACCTGGCGGCCACCATTGGTGCGCTGAGCAGCAATGCCGCCGTCGAGTACGCCGAGCCGAACTGGACCTACACCCATTCGGCCACTTCCAACGACACCTATTACACCAACGGCTCGCTGTGGGGCATGTACGGTGACGCCTCCTCGCCGGCCAACCAGTACGGTTCGCAAGCCGCCGAGGCGTGGGCCGCCGGCCATACCAGCTGCGGGAACGTGGTCGTCGGCATCATTGACGAGGGCGTCTTCTTCAATCATGAGGACCTGACCGCCAACATGTGGGTCAACCCGTACGATCCGGCTGACGGCGTCGATAACGACGGCAACGGCTACGTCGACGACACCCGCGGTTGGGACTTCGACGGCGGCAGCAACAACATCAACTCCGGCGGTGCCAACGACGACCACGGCACGCACGTGGCCGGCACCATCGGCGGCGTGGGTGGCAACGGGAAGGGCGTCGCCGGCGTTTGCTGGAGCGGCGTCAAGATGATCAGCGCCAAGTTCCTGGGCCGTCGCGGCGGCTCCACGGCCAACGCGATCAAGGCGGTGGACTACATCACCGACCTGAAGACCCGCCACGGGATGAACATCGTCGCGACCAACAACTCGTGGGGCGGCGGCGGCTTCTCGCAGGGCCTGTCGGACGCGATCACCCGCGCCAACAACGCCAATATCCTGTTCATCGCCGCGGCCGGCAACTCGGCCTACGACAACGACGCCCAGGCCAGCTACCCGTCCAACTACCCGCAGGCCAACATCATCGCGGTTGCTTCGACCACCAATACCGGTGGCCTGTCGAGCTTCTCGCAGTGGGGTGCCACCACGGTGGACATCGGTGCGCCGGGTTCGGGCATCTGGTCGACCGTGCCGGTGTCGTCGAAGGGGGCTGTGGCGTCGGGTTATGCCAGCTACAACGGCACCTCGATGGCCACCCCGCACGTGACCGGTGCAGCGGCGCTGTACGCCTCGTCGCACCCGGGCGCTTCCGCCGCGGACATCAAGGCGGCGATCATGAACTCCGCAGTTCCGACCCCGTCGCTGCAGGGCAAGGTCGTCACCGGCGGTCGCCTGAACGCCAGCGGCTTCTGATCCGCGCTGTAGACGTGACCGAAGAGCCCGGCCGATGCCGGGCTCTTCGCATTTGCGGCTGCGAAACCAAGGCCTGACCGGCTAGAATCGCCATTCCCGACCGTTGGCCGAACCGTACCGCATGAGCATCAAGTCCGATCGCTGGATCCGCCGCATGTCCGAACAACATGGCATGATCGAGCCCTTCGAGGCCGGCCAGGTCAAGACCGCCGCCAACGGCGAGCGGATCGTCAGCTACGGTACGTCCAGCTACGGCTATGACGTCCGTTGCTCGCGCGAGTTCAAGGTGTTCACCAACATCAACTCGACGATCGTGGACCCGAAGCACTTCGACAGCGGAAGCTTCGTCGACATCGAGTCCGACGTCTGCATCATCCCGCCCAATTCATTCGCATTGGCGCGTACGGTTGAGTACTTCCGCATTCCCCGCGACACCCTGGTGGTGTGCCTTGGCAAGAGCACGTATGCCCGCTGCGGCATCATCGTCAACGTGACGCCGCTTGAGCCGGAATGGGAAGGGCACGTCACGCTCGAGTTCAGCAACACGACGCCACTGCCGGCACGCATCTATGCCAATGAAGGGGTGGCACAGATGCTCTTCTTCCAATCCGACGAGGTCTGCGAAACCTCATACCGGGATCGCGGCGGCAAGTACCAGGGCCAGACGGGCGTCACCCTGCCGCGGACCTGATTTCCGGGGCGCAGCGCCTTGCGCTATCCTTGTGCGTAAGTGTGATGGATTACGCATAAGGGGAAATCGATGTTGAAGATGTTCGGCGCCGCATTGGCGCTCGCTTTCGTGTGTCTGGATGCTGCCGCCGCACCGCCGCAGCCAATCCGTGATTTCATTCGCCGTCCGGCCTACAGCGACGCGAAGATCTCGCCCAAGGGCGAATACCTGGCAGTGACCGTCGACCAGGGTGAGAACAACGTGCTCACCGTGCTCAGGACCTCGGACCTGAGCGTGGTCAAGGTCAACCAGCTTCCCGAAGGGAAGGCCGTAGGCGAATTCTATTGGGTCGGGCCTGAGCGTCTGATGTTCAATGCGATTCGCAAGGTCGGTCGTTTTGCGCGTCCCTTCGGCACGGGGGAGTGGTATGGCGTCAATGCTGATGGCTCGCAGCCCAGGCCGCTCGTGTTCTTCGGAACGCGTGACGTAACGCAGCGCGGAAAGCAGGCCCACGGTTCTTTCAGCATGCTGGACACGTTGACCGATGACGATGTCAACGTGTTGATGTCCGTCAACTATCCGCGCTCGGACGAGGGAATGGGCACGGAAGTCGTGCGTTTCGACACGTACAGCGGGCGCTGGACGACGGTCGCGCGTGCCCCTCGCGAGAACTGCGGCATCGCCCTGGATGCGAAGAAGCAACCCCGGTTCGCGGTGTGCTCGGACGACGAGGATGCCGAAGGCCGGTTCGACTACCAGTCAGAGCTCCATCGACTGGGCGACGACGGCAAGTGGACGCTGGTGAACAGCTCGAAGTCGTCGGGCAAGACGCTCCGCGTGTACGGCAGCGCTGCCGATGGCCGCATCTATGCGCTGCAGGGTGACGGCAAGGGCACCGAGGCCTTTGGCGTGATCGACCAGACAACGGGGGAGTTCATTCCCAGTTTCCATGACCCGGTCTCGGATGTGGCGAATTACATCCATTCGGCGGATGGCGAAACCGTCCTGGGCGTGATCACCGAGGCAGGTGCACCCAAGGTCACGATGCTGGATGAGCAGCACCCGGATGCGGAGTTGTATACGTCGCTGGCGCAGGCCTTTCCAGGCCAGCTCGTCAACTTCGCCAGCGCAACGCGCGATGGCGGCAAGATCGTGGTTTCGGTCAACAGCGACCGCAACCCTGGTGAGCTATACCTGTATGACCGCGCGTCCGGAAAGGCGCGCTTCCTGATGAAGGGGCGCCATTGGATCAAGGCCGAGGACATGGCCAGCGTGAAGCCGTTCTCGCTGACCACGCGCGACGGGCTGCGCATTCACGGATACCTGACCATTCCGAAGGGTAGCAGCGGCAAGAACCTGCCCATGATCGTCAACGTCCATGGCGGCCCGATGGGGCCGCGTGACGACTGGGGCTTCAACTGGGAATCGCAGTTGTTCGCCAGCCGCGGATACGTGGTCATGCAGGTCAACTACCGCGGCTCGGGCGGCTTCGGCAAGGCCTTCATGGACCAGGCGTACGGCCAATGGGGCGAAGGCATCATGAATGACATCATCGATGCCACCCGTTGGACGATTGCGCAGGGCTACGCGGATGCGAACAGGGTTTGTATCTATGGAGGCAGCTTCGGCGGCTATGCTTCCATGATGGCCCCCATTCGCGACCAATCGCTGTTCAAGTGTGCATTTGGCTACGTGGGCAACTACAGCCCCGAGATCCAGATGCGCCTGAGCGATACCAGCAAGCGGGAGTCGGGCATGCGTTATCTGTTGCGTGCCTACGGCAGCACCAAGGCGGAGCAGGATGCGATGTCCCCGCTGGTGCATGCGGACAAGATCAAGCTGCCGGTGTACCTCGCCGCAGGTGCGCGTGATCCGCGTTGCCCGCCCGAGCACACCGAGGCCTTGGCCAAGGCGCTGGCCGCCGCGGGTAATCCGCCGGAAGGCGTGATCATCCAGGCCGGTGAAATGCACGGCTTCTTCAAGGAAGAGAATAACCTCAACCTGTACACCGAGATGCTGCGCTTCTTCGAACGGCATATCGGTGCTGCCGCGGGTTCATCCGCGGCGCTCTGAGGTCCGACACCTGCCGCTGGGGCACCCGCCCTGGCGACAGGTTGCCGCGAGATGTCCGTCAGTTGCCGAGCGCGTCCCGCAGCCGTTGGATGCGCTCGACCAACGCCTCGGCGCTGTAAGGCTGGGCGTCCGCCATGCCCCAGACCGGGCGCGGCCACGCGATATCGCTCGTGTAGCGGGCGATCACGTGCACATGCAATTGCGGCACCATGTTCCCCAAGGCGGCCACGTTGATCTTGTCGGGCTTGAACGCGGTGCGCAGCGCACGCGAGGCCGTGCTGATCTCACGTATCAGCTCCGCCTGCGCGTCCTCGGGTAGATCAATGATCTCCACTGCATCCGGCACCCGCGGAACAAGGATGAGCCACGGATGGTTGGCATCGTCCATCAACAGCAGGTCGCACAGGGGCAGGTGCGCAACGGGTTGAGTGTCGCTTGCCAGTTGCGGATGCAGTTCGAAGTGCGACGGTGCAGCGTGCTTGGGGCTCATCGTGGACCTCGGTGCTCAGTAGGTCGGCCGCAGCGTGCGCCGGAAGAAGGCCAGGGTCCGCTCCAGTGCAAGCGTGGCGCTGGGTTCGTCGTAGTCCGCCCGCTGGTCGCAGTTGAAACCATGGCCCGCAGGGTAGACGTGGATCTCGGCGGTCGACTGCTTGCTGCGGTGCAGGTCGATGACTTCGGTGGGAATGCTTGCATCGTGGTCGCCGAAGTGGAACATCATTGGCGCATCGAGTTGTTCATCGAGGAATGGTGCGGTGCGCGCACCGTAGTAGCTCACCGCCGGCATGGACAGCCGCGTGTTGGCCAGGAAAGCGACCGAGCCCCCCCAGCAGTAGCCGACCACGCCCACCTTGCCGGCGTCCTGCACAACGGCGGCCGCCGAGCGGATGTCCTCCAGCGCGCGGTCAAAGCCGAGCCTTTCCACCAGTTCCTTGCCGCGTTTGACCCCATCGGCGTCGTAGTCCAGCTCGACGCCATGCTCGAAGTGGTCGAAGAACGCCGGCGCGACGGCAACGTAACCATGCGCGGCGAAGGTGTCGCACACCTGGCGGATATGGTGGTTGACGCCGAAGATCTCCTGCACCACGACCAGCGCGCCCTTGGGCGGGATGGGCGGGTCGGCGCGCCAGGCCTGGATGCGACCGGTGGGGGTTTCGAGGGACATCCATTGGCTCACGGCGGCTCTCCTGAACGGCTCGGGACGATGGTACCCCCGCCCGGGGCCGGCCGGCAGCCGGCCAAGGCTATAATTCGCGGTCCGCGGCCCGAAGTCTGGCCGCCCCTTCCGTTGGTCCTGTCATGTCCCTGCAAAACCCCAAGGTCGGCTTCGTCAGCCTCGGCTGCCCGAAGGCGCTGGTCGATTCCGAGCGCATCCTCACCCAGCTCAAGGT
>CBFGOS010000005.1:0-23125 GCA_965650425.1 uncultured Lysobacter sp.
CGCAGGCGGCGCAGGGCTTCCTCCATGTCGGCCATGGCGCTGCCGGCGGCATCTGCCAGCTCGCGGCCTTCTGCGGTCAGGGAGACGCCGCGCGCGTGGCGCTGGAACAGCACTACTCCCAGCCGGCCTTCCAGTTTGCGCACGTGGTGGCTGACCGCGCTGGCGGTCAGGTGCAGCTCCTCCGCGGCGTGGGCAAAGTTCTGGTGCCGGGCGGCGGATTCGAACGCCGCCAAGGCCGGGAGCCAGTCCGATCGCAGGGCCATCTGAGCCTCAAATCTGGTTTGTGCCTGACACGGAAAGTATGCGCTTGTGGCTGGCGACGGCGGTAGGACAATGTGCGCTCGGCAAAAGCCAGATTGGAGCCTCCCCCATGAACAGCGTCGCGGTCCCCTCCCTCGACACCGCCTCCGCCCGTGCCTGGCTGACCCCGCTGGAACTGGGGCTGTTGGGGGCCATCTGGGGCGCCTCGTTCCTGTTCATGCGTGTGGCCGCGCCACACTTTGGCGCCATGCCACTGGTCGAGGTGCGCCTGGCTCTGGGGTCCCTGGTCCTGCTGCCGTTCTTGTGGCGTGCCCGTGCGCAGTTCCCCGCGCGGTTGTGGCCCAAGTTGGCCCTCATCGGCGCGATCAATTCCGCGGTTCCCTTCATGCTGTTCGCCTGGGCGGCGCAGCGCGCGCCAGCGGGCGTGGGCGCGATCGCCAACGCCATGACGGTGCTGTTCACCGCACTGGTCGGGTTCCTGTTCTTCGGCGAGAAGATCGGCACGCGCCGCGCGGTCGCGCTGATGGTGGGCTTTGCCGGCGTGGTGGTGCTGGCGAGCGGCAAGGCCGCAGGCGCGAGCATTTCGTGGGCAGTGGCGGCCGGTGCGGGCGCAGCCTTCCTCTATGGCATCGGTATCAACCTGGTGCGCCGCCACCTGACCGGCCTGCCGCCGGCGGCCGTAGCCTCGGCGACGTTGGGCGTGTCGGCACTGCTCACGCTGCCACTGGCAGTGGCGACGTGGCCGCAGGCGCCGATTCCTGCGTCGTCGTGGTTCTCGGCCGCGATGCTGGGCGTGATCTGCACCGGCGCTGCGTTCGTCATGTACTACCGGCTGATTGCCCGCATCGGTGCCAGCCGCGCGTCGACGGTGACCTACCTGATTCCCGTGTTCGGGGTGGCGTGGGCGTGGTTGTTGCTGGACGAACCGCTGACCTTGACCATGGGCATCGCCGGTGCGCTGATCCTGGGTAGCGTGGCCATCAGCCAGAAGGGGCGCTGAGGGCGCGAGGACACACCTCGTTCGGCCCAAGCGTGACGACTGGCACGCTTCGAGGTGGCGTCGACTTAATGACAAATTGACGTTCGCTTCACGCGGTGCCTAGGATCAGGCCATGAACAGGGTGACATTGGCTTGGGCTGCACTCGTGCTCGCGTTGCCCGCGATGGCCGGCGACGTCCGCGTGACCGCCGAGGCACTGGAGGCCCAGCCTGAGCTGCCCGCTGAGTTCGACAACATGTCGTACCCGCAGCGCGTCGAATGGCTGCAGCGCCAGATCGCCTCCGCCAGCGACCCCGTGCGCCGGTACCAGCTGGTTGCCGAACGTGCCATCCAACACTACGTCAACGGGGAAAATGCGAAGGTGCTTGCGGACTGCAAGGACGTTGCGCCCGCGAAGTTCCATCTGCGATACCGCGTCGCCTGCGCGACTTCGAACGACCGGGAGCCCGCGCGACAGGTCCGCGATCTGATGGAGATCCACGCGGACGCCATCAGTGCAGGCGACGTGGACATCGGCGCGCAGGTGCTTTCATCGGCGGCCTGGGCACAGTCGTCTATGGGCGACATCTCCGCCGCATACCAGACGTATGAGCAGGCGCTGCAGCTGGCCGAGAAGGCCCGCCCGGCCACCTTGATCGACGTGACATTGAATACCGCAACGCTCTACGTGATGCATGGCGACCGCGAGTACGTGCAGAAAGGCGTCGAGCTGCAGGAGGAGGCAATCGCCCGCTTCCGCGCATTGAAGGCGGAGCACTCTGACGAAGCAGCCTTCTACGACAACGTCATTACGTTGACCCAGTACAACGCAGGCGTCGCCCACGCGCTGCACCTGTATGACTACGCCAAGGCCCTGCGCTGGTTTGGCGAAATGGATCCCCGTCACCAGGAGCTGCGCCAGTCCGCCCTGGTGTTTTCGGCGTTGTCAGCCGTCGAGCTGGGCCAAAAGGTGCAGGCGCGGCAATGGCTCAACCAGTCATATGGCGCACGGGCCAGCACCGAGGTGGATACCGCCTACCTGGGCTGCTACCAGCAACTGGTGAAGATCAAGCTGGACGGGCAGGCCGACCTCGCCCCCTGTCGCGACCTGTCGCGACAGACGCCGCTTGAAGTCAGCCAGGACATCTACAAGCGCCTGGCTGAACTGCCCCAGGCGGACTGGCGCCTTGTCGGCCTGGCAGGGTTGCACCGCATCTTCGTGGATAAGTTGGAACCGCAGCTCAAGCAGAGCTCGGTGCGTGGCGCATCCCGCGCGGAGCTCAGCCGCTTGGAACTGGAATCCAAGCTCAAGGGGCAGCTGCTGGAGAAGGAACAGGCGCTCAAGCGCGCCGAGCAGGAAAAACTCGCCACCCAGCGCCTGCTGGCGGCCGCCGCGGTGGCCATCCTGTTGCTGGTGCTGCTGGTCATCGTGCTGCGGCTGAGGCAGAACCGGAAGCTGGCCCGCCAGTTCCTGTCCATGAGCATCCACGACGGTCTTACCGGCCTGCACAACCGGCGTTACTTCGAGCACAACATCGAGCGCGAGATCAACCTGGTGAAGCGGTCGCGACAGGATGGAATGGCGCACTCGATCGCGATCTGCCTGTTCGACATCGACCATTTCAAACGCATCAACGACACCTACGGCCACGAAGTGGGGGACCAGGTGCTGGTGGAGTTCGCGCGCCGGATCAAGGCGGCCACGCGCGATTCGGACATGCTGGTACGGTGGGGCGGCGAAGAGTTCCTGCTGGTGGCGCGCGTGGTCCACTCGGGCGAGCCGCACCGCATCGCCGAGCGCATCAACTCGGTGGTGGCCGGCCAGCCTTTCGTCCTGCCGGGCGATGTTTCATTGAACGTAACCTGCACCATCGGTGCCGTGACCTACCCGCGCGTGGAAGGCCGGGAGGTGGTGGATATTTCCTGGCATCGGCTGGTGCAATTGGCCGATGCGGCCCTGTACCTGGGCAAGCGCAAATGGCGCAATTGCTGGGTCTGCATCGACGCCGTGGAAGACATCCAGGCGTTGGATCGGATCGTGGCGCAGGACCTGGAAGTCTCCCAGCGGGAAGGCCTGATCGTCCTGAGTGACAGCAAGAGCACGGCTGAGGCGGCGGTTCCGGCGTAGGTGCGGGGCGTCGCGAGGCGCGGTTGCGCCTGCCGATGATCGCGCCTGCTCGCGCCGCCTGCGGCCGCCGCGGGGCGGCACGCAGGCACGCATTTCGCTCTGGTTACTTGATCGGTTGGTCCAGCAGCATCTGCCGCACGAAGCGCACCGGCGGCGCGCCGTAGGACAGCACGGCGTCGTGGTAGCGCTTGGCGTTGAAATTGGCGCCTTCCTTCGCTTCAACCGCCGCACGCATGTCGAAGTGCTCCTGCGCGCCGACGAAGTAGGTCGGCAGTTGCGCGCTGGTCAGTTGCGCGCGCACCCATTTGCCGGCGGCTTCGCGCTCCTGCTGGAACGCGCCCTTGGTCATCAGCTCCATCGCCTGCTCGCGTGTCCAGTTATCCACGTGCACGCTCTGGTCGAGGATCGCGTTGGAGATGGTGCGCAGGTAGAACTTGAGCTGCACCAGGCGGAACAGCGGGTCGTTGTCGAGGTAGCCGGCGTCGGCCAGCATGTCCTCGGTGTAGACGGCCCAGCCCTCGGCAAACAGGCCCGAACGCAGCACCGCGCGCAGCGTGGACTTGTTCTGCACCGAGTGCGCGCCTTCCAGGTAGTGCCCCGGCATCGCCTCATGGATCGACAGCAGGTGGATCATGCGGTTGTTGTACTCGCGCAGGAACGAGTCCACCTGCTCCTGCGACCAGTCATCCGGAATCGGCGAGATGGCGTAGTAGGTGTCCAGGCCCTTGTCGAGCGGGCCCGGCGAATCGCAGTAGGCCACAGCAACCCCGCGCTGGAACTCCGGCATCAGGATGATCTTGACCGGGTCGGCGGGCACGGTGACCAGATCCTTGGCCTTGGTGAAGGCGGTGGCATCAGCCAGTGTCTGTTTGGCGAAGTCCACCACCTTGTCGCGCGCGGGACGCTCCGCGTAGGCCAGCTCCAGTGCCGCCTCGATGGCGGCCTGCTGCTGCTCGGGGTTGGGCTTGGCCGGCATCTCCGGGGCGCCGGGCTTGTCCTTCAACACCTGCTGGGCGATGGCGTACATCTCGGTACGGACGCGGGTCATCTCCGCCTCGGCGCGCTGCTTGATCTCGAGGCGCGACAGGGAGGAGTTGAGCGAGAACTTCAGCTTCTCGTCGTACAGGGTCTGGCCCAGGCGGAACTCGCCCTTTGCCGACGGCACGAGGGTCTTGTCCAGCCATTCCTGCTGCTCGGCGACGGCCTTGCGCAACGCGGCGACGGCATCGTCCAGACGCTTGCGCTCGGCGCCCTTGAGCTGGCCGGCGTTGGGCGTGATGAAGGTATCGATAAGGCTGAGCAGGCCGGCGTGCTGCTTGGCTACGGTTTCGGCGTGGATCTTGGGCACGCGCGCCGGATCCAGGTTCTCACGCATCTGATGGAACAGCGCCGGGATCTTCTCCATGCGTGCAGCAGCCGCATTGAGCCGCTCAGGCATGGGCGCAAATTCGCGCGCCATCAGGTTGTAAACGGCGCCGCCGGCCAGACCGCTGTAGACCTGCGGATCCCAGGCCCAGGCCTGCAGGGTTTCCATGCCCCAGATGTCGGCCTGCAGCTGGTTGCGCAGGATCGCGGCATCGATCTGGTTCTCGCGCGAAAGGTGCGTGGTATCCAGCGCGTCCAGCTCGGCCAGCAGCTTCTTGCTGAAGTCGATCACCTTCTGGCGGCCCGCGGCGCTCAGGTCATCCACCTGGTCGTCGAAGCGGTGGTCGCCGATCTGGGTGGCGGAGACGGGGTTCAGCGGCAGCCAGCCGTCCAGCCAACGCTTGGAAAGCGCGGCGAACTGCGCATCGGCCTGTGCGTTGGGGGCGGTCACGGCCTTGGCATCGGTGGCCGGGGCCGGGGGGCTGGCCGGTTGGCAGGCCGCGATGGAGGCGGCGAGAACGGCGACAGTCAAGGGCAGCAGCGGATGGCGCATCGGAGAAGCTCGGGCAGGGCGGCAGAGCCGCGACCGCCCGAGGATAGCCGCACCGTCGGCGCGTCGCATGAGCCGGAGGTTGGGGGGCTACTCGTCCTCTTCCTCGAACTCCACCAGTACGTCGAGTTCGAAGGCCAGCGCTTCCACAGCCTCACGCACCTTGTGGGCGGTGGACGGGTTGGGAGCATCGATTTCCATCTCGTGCACATCGGGGCCGCTGACGTCGCTGAGTCCGGCCGAGCTGGAGTCGAAGTCGTCCATGTGGGGCATGAGGTCGCCGACTTCCTCGACGTGCTCAATGCCGTCCAGGCTGGTGAGCAGATTGCCGATGGCGCGGACATCGTCTTCGCTGCCGGTGACGCGCAGGCGGAGCAGGGGCATGGGGACCTTCGGGGGAGGTGGGGTGGAGCTCAGGCTAGGCAGCCTTGGGCTAAGGCCGCGTGATGGCGTGGGGGGTGGTGCGCGGGCCTGGCGGACGACGAACCGGGTGCAGGGGGGCTGCAGGCTTCGACCGCACTTTCCGTCCCGCAACGTCACCCCGGCGTCGCGCGGCGGGTGTACGTTATCGGCATGGAAAGGACTTCGCCCACGGTAACCCTGCGGCCGCTCGAGCGCGGCGACCTGCACTTCGTGCACGTGCTGAACAACAACCGCAGTGTCATGGGCTACTGGTTCGAAGAGCCCTATGAATCGTTCGTCGAGCTGGAGGAGTTGTACCGCAAGCACATCCACGACCAGTCCGAGCGCCGCTTCATCATCCAGGACGCGGCGGGCGAGCGGTTGGGGCTGGTGGAGCTGGTGGAGATCGACCACCTGCACCGGCGCGCGGAGTTCCTGATCATGGTCTCGCCGGAGCAGCAGGGTCGCGGCTACGCGCGCGCGGCCACCCGGCTGGCGATCAACTACGCCTTCCGCGTGCTCAACCTGTACAAGCTCTACCTGCTGGTGGACGTGGACAATTCGCGTGCAATCCGCATCTACGAACAGGCGGGATTCCGCCGCGAAGGCGTGCTCCAGGACGAGTTCTTCAGCGACGGGCGCTACCACGACGTATTGCGGATGTGCCTCTTCCAGCACGAGGTGTTGGGACGCGGGCGAAATGCGGACGGTTGACGCTGCGCGCCGATGTCCGGCGCTGTCGTATGACCCCGGTTCGGGCGCGCCGATACGACTTTCGACGCGCCCGGGGGCAAGGGCATGGACGGCGGGTAATCACGCCGGCTAGATTGGGGGTGTAACAGGGGGTTACATCCACTTTCGGGGACATCGCCAATGCTTTCCAATGCACGTCGCACCACGCTGTGCCGGGCCGTCGCGCTCGGGCTTTCGCTGCCGATGGCGGCCTCCGCCGTCGCCCAGGAGGCCGCGCCCGCCGCGGCGCAGGACGAGCCCGTAACGCAGATGGAAACTGTGCGGACCATCGGCTCTCGCCGCATCGACCGCACGTCCGACACCAGCACGCCCGTGCCGGTCGACGTGCTGCCCATGGCCGACGCCGCCGAGCAGGGCGCGCAGTTCGACCTGGCGCAGACGCTGCAGTACACCGCCCCTTCCTTCAACTCCACCCGCCAGACCGGCGCCGACGGCGCGGACCTGGTGGACGGCGCCGCACTGCGCGGCCTGGGCTCGGACCAGACCCTGGTGCTGGTCAACGGCAAGCGCCACCACACGGTGTCGCTGGTCAACATCTACGGCGCGCGTGACCGCGGCAACACCGGCACCGACCTCAACGCCATTCCGCTGCTGGCCATCGACCGCATCGAAATCCTGCGCGATGGCGCGGCGGCGCAATACGGTTCCGACGCCATTGCCGGTGTCATGAACATCGCGCTCAAGCGCAGCAAGGGCTGCGAGACGGTGCTGGGCTGGGGCCAATACTCGCGCGGCGATGGCGAGAACTGGCTGGCCTCGGCGTACTGCGGCGTCGGCTTCGCGATGGGCGGCGGCCTGTCGGTGACCGGCGAATGGCAGGACCGTGACCGCTCCAACCGCGCCACCGATTTCAACCCGCTGCGCACCATCGGCGACTCCAAGGTCGAGAACCGCACCCTGTACCTCAATGGTGATCTGCCGCTGGGCGAGGTCGCGCAGGTGTACTTCACCGCCGGCATGCAGAACCGCGATGCATCCTCGGCCGCGTGGGCGCGTGGCGGCGTTGGCAGCGACGACATCCCGTCGCGCAATTCCGCGGCGATGTATCCCGATGGCTTCGTGCCCTTCATCGACGGTGTGCTGGATGACCGCTACGGGATCATCGGCCTGCGCGGCGACGTGGGCGCCTGGCATTGGGATCTGTCGTATACCCACGGCTACAACGAGTTCAACTACACCATCCGCAACACGCTCAACGCGTCCATCGCCAACCTCGACCTGATGAACGGCGGGCGCGGCATCAGCCCGACGGAATTTGATGCCGGTGGTTTTTCGTTCGAGCAGGACACCGCCAATTTCGACGTGGCCCGCTATTTCGACGGCGTGCTCAACGGCCTGAATGTTGCGTTCGGTGCCGAGGCGCGTGAGGAGCGTTACCGCATCCGCGCCGGTGAGCCGGGCTCATATGCCGACGTGGACGGCGTGGGTGTCGGTGGCAACGCCGGCAGCCAGGGCTTCCCGGGCTTCCAGCCGGGTGACGTTACCGATCACGGTCGCGACAGCACGGCGCTGTACGCTGACTTCGAACTGGACCTGACCGACCGCTTCATGACCGCCTTCGCGGTGCGCTACGAGGACTACAGCGACTTCGGTGACACCCTCAACGGCAAGCTGGCGGCGGCGTTCCGCGCCACCGACAGCCTGCTGCTGCGCGGCTCGGTTAGCACTGGCTTCCGTGCGCCGTCGTTGCAGCAGAAGTACTTCTCCTCGACGATCACCGACTTCATCGAAGGCCAGCCGGTCGACATCGTCATCGCGCCCAATGACAGCGATCTCGCGCGTGCCGCCGGCATCCCCAACCTGGTCGAGGAACAGTCCACCAGCGCCACGCTGGGCCTGACCTGGACCCCGCGCGACAACCTGTCGGTCACGGTGGACGCGTATCGCATCGAGATCGACGACCGCGTGGTGCTCAGCGGCGAGTTCGACAACACCGACCCCAACATCGGCGGTGCGCTGGACGACCTGGGCGTGGGCCTGGCGCGGTTCTTCTTCAACTCCGTCGACACCCGCACCACGGGCGTGGACCTTACCGTGTCGCATGACATGCCGCTGGGTGGTGGCAAGCTCGCCAGCTTCCTGGGCGTGAACTACGGCAAGACCGAGATCACGCAAGTGCACACGCCGCCGGAATTGGCGGGACGCGAGGACACCCTGCTCAGCGAACGTGAGCGTTTGTTCATCGAAGGCGCCGCCCCGCGCCTGAAGGCGGTGGCCGGCTTCGACTACACCTGGGGCAAGTGGGCGCCGAGCCTGAAGGTCATCCACTTCGGCGAGCAGACGCTGGGTACGTGGTCGGGCGAGGGTCTGTACCAGGAATACGACGCCCGGACCTCGGCCGACGTCAGCCTGACCTACAACTTCACCGACAAGGCGAAGTTCACGCTGGGTGCGTCCAACGTGTTCGACGTGTTCCCGTCCAAGCAGGACCCGAACGAAACCGACAACGGCCACATCTACGAGAGCGTGCAGTTCGGCATCAACGGTGCCAGCTACTTCGCCCGCCTCTGGATGAAGTTCTAAGCAGGAGCGTTGTCGTCAGGCTGGGGCGCGCGCACCACGGTCACGGTGCACGTCGCCTCGGCCACCACGCGCGCCGACACGCTGCCCAGCAGTCGGCGCACACCGGTGATGCCGCGTGCGCCCATCACCAGGTGGTCCACGCGGTTGTTGCGTGCGAATTCGATCAGCGCCTCCGCCGGGTCACTGTGCTCCAGCACGTGCACGGTCAGCGGGCGCTCGCCCAGCTTCAGCGGCCGAGCCCAATGGCGTAGCGCGAGCAGTCGCTTCACGTGGCGGTTGCGGCCTTCGGCGTCGATGTTGCTGTCCAGGCCAATGCGCGGCGTGCGCATCACCGTCACGCAGGCCAGCCGGGCCTTGGGGAAGGCCAGCAGCACCCGCTGCACCGCCAACTGCAACGCCTCGGTCAGGTGCGTGTCGTGCTGTTTCAGGTCCACCGCCACCATCAGCAGCGGCGCTTCGTCCAGGTGCTCGTCCGGCCGGCGGCGCGGGTCGTGCTCGAGGCCCTTGCTGCGCCACCAGCGCCGCACGCGGGTCCAGCGGCCGGCGCGCTGTTCGCGCTCGGCGCGTTCGGTCAGCGGCACCTGGTCGGGGTGTTGCAGGTCATGGGCGACCTGCGCCGCGGTGGCATGGCGCTGGTCGGGGTCGACTTCCAGGCAGCGCAGGATGATTTCCTGCAGCCAGCGCGGGATGTCCCTGCGCAGCGCGCGCGGCGGGATCGGGTCCTGGTACAGCCGGCGGCGCAGGCCCGCTGGGCTGGTGGGATTGCCGAACGGGCGCTCACCGGTGGCCAGGTGGTAGAGCGTCACGCCCAGCGCGAACAGGTCACTGCGCGGGTCGTTGCGCACGCCCAGCACCTGCTCCGGCGCGATGTACGGGGCGGTGCCGATGGGGATGTTGAACTGTTCGGCCAGCAGGTCCGGCAGGTGTGCGTGGTGCGACAGGCCAAAGTCGATCAGTGCAATGGTGCCGTCCGCCCGGCGCAGCAGGTTGCTGGGCTTGATGTCCAGGTGCACCACATCCTGCTGGTGCACGGCGTGGATGGCGGTGGCGGCCGCGGTGCCCAGCTCCGCCACCTGTGCCGGCGGCAGTGGCGCGCGGTCCAGTAGCGGGCGCAGCGTCTCGCCGTGCAGGTGCTCCATCACCAGCCAAGGCTGGTCCTCGTAGTCACCGCTGGCGATGAAGCGCGGCACATGCGGGCCGTCCAGCGCGGGCAGGATCATCCGCTCCACTTCGAAGCCGACGATGTGCGTGGCCACCTCGCCATAGCCGATGCGCGGCAGCTTCATCAGCAGTTCGTCCGCGTGGTCGGGGTGGCGCACGCGCCACAGCGTCGCCATGCCGCCTTCGTGCAGCGGGCCCAGCAGCTCGAAGCCGCCGATCTGCATGCCTGCCTGCACGCGTACGGGCATGTCAGCGGCCTTCGCCCAGGCGCGCGGCAAACGCGGGCGGCAGGCCGGCGCGCAGGATGTGGGCGCTGGCGGCCTCGTGGTCATACGGCACCCTCAGGCAGGTAAGGGTGTTGCGTTCGGTGTCCATCCAGCCGCAGCAGGCGGCGGGGTTGCCGTCGCGTGGCTGGCCCACCGAGCCGGGGATGGCGAGCCAGCGCAGTGTTGGAGCCAGCGGGATCGGGAAGTCGCTGCGCGGGGTGAAGTGCCCTGCGTCCAGCCCGCCCGGCCGCGTGTGGTACAGCGCCGGATCGTGCATGTGCCCGCAGAAGGTGATGCGTTGGCGGGTGGCGGCCAGGCTCTGTGTCGCGGCGCGCGCGTTGGTGATGTAGCCCCAGTTGGCGGGCGCCCACGCGTTGGCGTGCACGTACAGGCGGTCCTCGTCTTCCACCGCCAGCGGCAGGCCCGCCAGGAAGGCGCGCTGCGCGTCGTCCAGCTGGCGGTGCGTCCACTCGATGGCAGCGCGCGCCTCGGCGTGCATGTGCTCCGTGCCGCCGCGCAGGGCGGCTTCGTCATGGTTGCCCAATACCGCCACACCGCCGTCATCGACGAGGCGTTGCACGGTGTCCACGGTCCACGACGGGTCGGCGCCGTAGCCCACCAGGTCGCCGAGCACCACCGCGCGGTCGAACCCCACTTTGCGCAGCCGCTTCAGGCAGGCCTCGAAGGCCTCGCGGTTGGCATGCAGGTCGGCGAAAAAGGCCAGGCGCATTGGGAATTCGGGCGGTCGCGTCGGCGTCGATGGTAGGCAGCCGCCGACGCCGGCGCGATGCGGCTTTGGTCGCGACGCTCAGCCTGCCGGCGGTGCGCGCGTGGGCAGCGGCACGTTGCACACGTTGATGTGGCCGGCCGGGCGCTTGTAGAACGCATCGCGGCGGTTGCGGCGTGCTTCCACCAGTTCGTCGAACAGCGGGGTGTCGGTGCGCAGCACCTGCAGCGGCGTGCGCTCGGCGGCGGGGACGTCCTGCGCCAGGCGGATGGCCTGGATGCCGGCGTACTGTTCCGGCTTCTCGTAGAAGCCCAACGGACCCGTGCCGCGCGGCAGCACCGACAGCAGCTCCATGCCCTGGACCACCCGTCCGACCACGGTGATGTTGCGGTCCAGCTGGCGCGGCGACTGGCCGGTCACCACGTATAGCTCGGCGCCGGTGCTGGAGTCCTCCTCGTTGTTGCGGCCGGCACCCACCGCGCCGTAGCAGTGCGCCAGCCAGGTTCGACCCGCCTTGGCGTCGTGGCCCACCGGGAAGCCATCGACGAACCCGGCCTGCGGCGCCCAGCCATCGGTGTCGGGCAGGGCGTGGAACGCCAGCCCCTTGGATGCGCGCTCGAACTCGGCCGGCAGCTTCGCCTTCGCGCTGCCCAGCGGCTTCTTCTTTGCCGCGTCGTCCGCATGGGGGTCGCCCCACTGCACCACGAAGTTGTCCTGCGAGCGGATGATGGCCAGGCCGTTCCAATACCCCTCGTGCGCCAGCGTCGTGATGTTGGCTACGTGGGCCGGGGCGAACGCGGGCGCCAGTTCGATGACCACGCGACCACTGGCCAGCTCCAGGTACAGCGTGCGAGCGGGGTCCAGCGTGCGCCAGTCCGACGGCGCGCTGGCGTCCAGGATCTCCTGCGTGGTGCGGGCCTTGGCGGGCGGCGAGGCGGCCATTGCCCCCGCCATCGGCGTGGCCCCGCACGCCAGCAGCGCCGTCAGAGCGAGCGTGCGGAGGGAGCGCGTGCTGACAGCGGATGTGGACAGGGCGGGCGTGGACGGGGCAGGCGACGTCAGGCGCATCGGGTCGTTCCTTGGCGGAGTGCTTGGGCAGTAACACCCGAGTGTAGACGCGGCCCCGCGCGACGACGAGGCGGCGCCGATGGGCATGACCTCTGGCCGGGATGACTAATGACAGGGGCGCTATATCGAAGTTGGTACTAGTATCCACTTCAAGCTAGTGGACCCCGCCATGACCGACCTCGACGCCCAACTCAGGAAATTCCAGAAGGAGCTGAGCACCGGCACGGTCTCGCTGGCGCTGCTGGCGGTGCTGGCCGAGTCGGGCGAACCGATGTACGGCTACCAGATCGCCAAGCGCCTGGAGCGCGACGGCGGTGGCGTACTGACCGGCAAGCAGAGCGCGCTGTACCCGGTGCTGCGCAACCTGGAAGGGGCCGGGTTGCTGGGCAGCCATGTTGAACCGTCCGTGGCGGGGCCGCCGCGACGTTACTACCGCCTTACCGACGCAGGGCTGCAGGCGCTGCGTGACTGGGCCGCCGCGTGGCGCGCGACCCGGGATTCCGTCGATTCCGTGCTCAAGGGGATAACGCAATGAATGCATCCAGCACCTTTCCCGGTGGCCTTCCCACCACCATCCCCGAGTATCTGGATCGCCTGCGCGCGGCGCTGGCCGGTGCCGACCCGGCGCTGGTGCAGGACGCCCTGTACGACGCCGAGGAATACCTGCGCTCCGAGCTGGCCGAGAACCCCGGCAAGGGCGAGGCCGAGGTGATCGCCGCGGTGGCCGGCAGCTATGGCGCGCCCGACGAGGTGGCCGACATCTACCGCGACACCGAGGTCAAGGTACAGGCCGCGTTGCGCACGCCTGTGGCGCCGCCGCGCCGCTCGCTGCTGGGCCGCTTCTTCGGCGTGGTGGTCGACCCGCGCGCGTACGCCGCGCTGTTCTACATGTTGCTGTCGCTGGCAACCGGTATCTTCTACTTCACCTGGGTGGTGGCCGGCGCTTCGGTGTCGCTGGGCACGCTCGTACTGATCATCGGCATCCCGTTGCTGCTGCTGTTCCTGGGCTCGGTACGCGTGCTGTCGCTGGTCGAAGGCCGCTTGGTGGAAGTGATGCTGGGCGAGCGCATGCCGCGCCGGCCGCTGTACGCAAGCCGCGGCAAGCCGTGGCAGCAGCGCATCGCGGAGCTTTTTACCGACCCTCGCACGTGGGGCACGTTGCTCTACTTCGTCGCGATGCTGCCGCTGGGCGTGGGCTATTTCACGATCGCGGTGACCTTGCTCTCGATGTCGCTCGCCTTCATTGCTGCGCCGATCGCGGTTTGGACGGGCTTCGCCGCCGCCAACGTGGAATACGCCGGCTGGCAGATCGTGGGCCTGGACGGTTCCTCCTGGGGCACCTCGGCAGAAGCGTGGATGCTGCCGCTGATGCTGCTCGGTGGCGTGCTGCTGCTCTTCATCACCCTGCACGTCGCGCGCGGCATCGGTCGCCTGCACGGCATGCTGGCCAAGCACCTGCTGGTGAAATCGGCGCAGTACAGCTGAGCGACACGGCCCGCCTCGGTCGCGACTTCGATCTGAAGCCGATCCATGGCTGGACCCCCTGAAAACGGAAAGGCCCGGCAAGACGCCGGGCCTTCTTTCGTTACTGGCGGCGCGGCGCGGGTGGCCTGCGCTTACTTCGCGTACTGCGCAATGAAGTCGCGTACCTTCGGGTAAACCTGCGTGCGCCAGCGACGGCCGCTGAAGATGCCGTAATGGCCCGCGCCCTGCACGGTCAGGTGGTGCTGGTCCTGCTCGGGGATGCCGGTGCACAGCTTGTGCGCCGCGCGGGTCTGGCCCTGTCCGGAGATGTCGTCCAACTCGCCTTCGATGGTCAGCAGCGCGGTGCCGTTGATATCGCCCGGCTTCACGCGCTCGCCGCGCACGTCCCACAGGCCGCGCGGCAGCAGGTGCTCCTGGAACACGATGCGCACCGTGTCCAGGTAGTACTCGCCGGGCATGTCCAGCACCGCGTTGTACTCGTCATAGAACCGGCGGTGCGATTCGGCGTCGTCCAAGTCGCCCTTGATCAAGTTCTGGTAGAAATCCCAGTGCGATTCGAAATGGCGCTCGGGATTCATCGCCACAAACCCGCTGTGCTGCAGGAAGCCCGGGTACACGCGGCGCCCCGCGCCCGGATAGTTGGACGGCACCGGGTGCACCAGGTGTGACTCGAACCACCACAGCGGTTTCTGCGCCGCGAGGTCGTTGACCTGCGTTGGGCTCTCGCGCGTGTCGATCGGCCCGCCCATCATCACCAGCGAGCGCGGCGTGGTCTCGCCACGCGAGGCCATCAGCGACACCGCGGCCAGGACCGGCACGGTGGGCTGGCACACGCTGATCACGTGCACCTTGTCGGCACCGATGTGGCGGATGAATTCCTGGACATAGGCGATGTAGTCGTCCAGGTGGAACGGGCCCTCGGATGACGGCACCATACGCGCGTCCACCCAGTCGGTGATGTACACCTTGTGGTCGCGCAGCAACGTCTTCACCGTGTCGCGCAGCAGCGTCGAGTGATGGCCCGACAAGGGCGCCACCACCAGCACGGACGGGTCGTCCTTCAGTTCGGTCAGGTTGCCGGCATCATCGGTGTAGCGCTTGAAGCGCAGCAGCCGGCAGAACGGCTTGCGGATGATCTCCTTCTCCACCACCGGATACGACGCGCCATCGATATCGATGTTGTGGATGCCGAATTCCGGTTTCTCGTAGTCCTTGCCGACGCGGTACAGCAGTTCGTAGCCGGCGGCGACGCGGGTCGCGCCCGGGACCGTGGAAAGCCAACTGCCCGGTGCCGAGAACATCTTCGACCCGGCGTCGGCCCAATAGGTCATCGGCGCCATCCAGGCGCGGCCAAGTTCGTGAAGCTGATAGAGAAACATCCGGTCCGCCCCTGTTCAACGGATCATGTTGCAGTGCAGCGTAGCGGAATGGCGAGACAGAAACGTTAACGGGGCCCGGCGCGCGGCCCTCAAGCTCCGCAGCCGTGCACTCGCGGTGAGAAACGCGACCGGTAGCACGGATCGGCACCCGCCGGCCAGGTCAACCGGCGACAGGCAGTTCCAGCGCCGCCACGCCTTCCCGCAGCGTCGGCGACAGCCACAGGTGCGAGCCCAGCGGCGCCAGGCCTGCCGCCGCCAGCCGCTCGCGGTAGAAGCGGGCGGGGCGGCGCTTGAATCCGTGGGTATCGCCGTCGATGCCGTCCTCGCGCGTGAACGTCTCGACGAACGCCACGCCCCCGCACAACTCGGCCAGCGCCGGCAGGCCGCGGTCCAGTTCGCGCGTGTCGAGGTAATGCAGCACGTCGCTGCATATCAGCAGGTCTACGGGGGCGCAGGGGCGCAGGTGCTCGAAGTCACCGAAGCGCGCCAGGTGCAGGTTGCGCCGCGCGCCAAACCGCCCAATCGCATACTCGCTGCTGTCGAAGCCGAGGTACTGCACGCGCGGCCGCAGCTTGCGCAGCGGCGCCAGCCACGCGCCTTCGCCGCAGCCAATGTCCAGCACGGTGCGGATCGGCCGCTCCAGGTGGTACTCGGCGGTGGCCACGGCCAACGCCACCTTGCGGGACAGGCGCGCGGCGCCGCCGATGGCCTGGTCCTTCAGCGATGGATCACGGTACCAGCGCTGGAAGTAGGCGGCGTCGTATTGCTTGGTCATCGGTGATGGGGTGTCCGGTGGCGGGTGGAAGGCCGGGCGTCGCGGTCGCGCGCCGGGGCATGCGATCCTATCGCGTCAAATCCACGCCCGGAACGCGCTGCATGCATACCTACCTCTGGCTCAAGACCGCCCACCTCGTGTTCGTGATGGCCTGGATGGGCGGCTTGTTCTACCTGCCGCGCATCCTGGTGAACCTGGCGGAAGCCGGCGATGACGCAGCGGTGCGGGCGCGGCTGGTGCTGATGGGGCGGCGGCTGTACCGCTTTGGGCACATCATGTTCGGATTCGCCGTCGTGCTGGGGCTGGTGCTGTGGCTGGGCTACCGGTTGTTCCCCGGCCTGCCCACCATGGTGGTCGCCGGCAGTGGCTGGCTGCATGCCAAGCTGCTGATCGTGGCCCTGATGCTGGCCCACTACATCATCGGCGGTCGCTGGTTGAAGGGCGTGGATGCCGGCAAGGCGCTGCCCTCGTCCAAGGCGCTGCGCTGGTTCAACGAGGTGCCGGTGCTGCTGCTGGTGGTCGTGGTGTACCTGGTGCTGGCCAAGCCGTTCTGAACCCGGGTGCCCGCCCGACAGGCCCGTGCAGGGCGGCGGTCATCAACCAATAGGCGCGGTGCCTGGGCTCGCGCAAGGCAAGCCCTCAATCGCGTGCGTGGGGCCACGTTGGGTCGCCTAGGCCGGTAGGGACGAGCCCCGACCGCCGCGGGAAGAAGCCGGGCGAGCCGGGATTCAAACCGCCAGCGCCGATCAGGGCGTTGGAGTTGAAGATGCAGGGAACGCCGGTCGGGTCACCGGCACACCATCGACGCTGCAATTGCCTTGCGTGCACTGCGCCTCGCGCAGCGCCGGCATCGCCTGCAGCATGAAGTGATAGATCGCATTCTGCTCCACGCTGCCACGCACCGCTTCGCTGCCCGGGCCTCGGGCCCAGATGCCCACGTCATCGCCACCGTGTGATTCGTTGGAGAACGGTGCGATGGCTTCCTGCATGTAGTCCGCGTGCTCGGTGTCGACCTGGGTCAGATCCGGACGGCCCTTGGTTGCCGCCTGGTAGCCACTGGTCAGGTGGGGGAAGGTCTTGGGCCCTTCCGGCTGCTGGTCGCTCGCGCCGACATAGCCGGGACCGTTGGCGTAACTGAGCGTGGTGTAGGGCAGGCCCAGTGCATCGCGCGCCAATTGGCCGGGCTCGCCTTCCTCGCCGCTGCTGCCGCGCACCTTGCCCAGCATCGGATTGCCGCGCACCGGGTAGCCCACGAAACTCAGCGTGTGCGCATGGTCGGCGGTCACCAGGATCAGCGTGTCGTCGCCGGAGGTCATGGCGTCGGCCACCTTGACCGCCTCGCTCAGGGCGATGGTGTCGCCCAGCGCCCGGTAGGCATTGCCCAGGTGGTGCGCATGATCAATGCGGCCACCTTCGACCAGCAGCACGTAGCCATTGCGGTTGTCGCGCAGGCGCGTGATCGCGGCGCGCGTCATCTCGGCCAGCGAAGGCTCGCCGCCAATGTCGCCCTTGCGGTCATGCTCGTACTGCATGTGGTCATGCTCGAACAGGGCCAGCAGCGGTCCGCGCGCAGGCGCCTGCTGCAGTTGCCGCGCGTTCCACACGTAGTGGCCTTGCGGGTGGCGCTGCTTCCACTCGGCGATGAGGTCGCGGCCGTCCAGGCGCTGGCCAACCTTGTCCTCGCGTTCCGGGTCGCGCTGCGAGACGGGCATGAAGTTGCCGCGCCCGCCGCCCATCAACACATCCGGCCCCGTCCCGAAGCGGGTCTCGATCATCTGGCGCGCGATGTCGACGCAGCCGGCCGCCTTTGCCGCTTCCGGCAGGTCCGCGTCATTTTCCCAGTTGCGGTCGGCGGAGTGGGCGAAGGTGGCACCCGGCGTGGCATGGGTGACGCGCGTGGTGGTGACCACGCCAGTGGCCAGACCCTGCGCGGCCGCCATTTCCCACAACGTGAGCACCGGTGCCGCCAGGGCACCCGCGCAGTCGCGGCGTCGCACCTGCTGTCCAATGCTGAGTACGCCCAGCCGCGTCTTCACGCCGGTGGCCATGGCGCTCATGGTGCCGGCTGAGTCCGGCGTCTGGGAATCGGTGTTGTAGGTCTTGCTGAGTGCGGTGTAAGGGAACTGCTCCCAGCCGAGGCGGTTCTCCTCGCCGGGATGGCCCTGACGTTGCCCCTCGAGGATGCGGGCGGCAGCGACGGTGGTCAGGCTCATGCCGTCACCCACGAACAGGATCACGTTCTTCGCGCGCCCCTCCATGGCGCCCCGTGCCGCGGCTTGGGCGGCGCCATCGCGGTACCACCAGTCGGCCGTCTCGCCGGAGCGGCGGTCAATGGCCGGTACGTGCACGACGCGCGCCACCGGCGTGGCCGATGGGGTTGCAGGCGGCGTGCCGTGTGTGGCGGTGCGGGGGAGGGCGGCGCATGCGCTGGCCAGGAGCAGTGGGACGAACAGGAGCGCGCGCTGCGGCGCGAACGGCAAGGGCATGGGGACGTTCGATACAGGAGCGAATGGAATTGCACGATTATGCCCGCCCTTTGTTTCGAATCCCTCCCCCGAGTGTTGCAGCGGCGGCATCGCGCCCGTGTGGCGGCTCGGTTATCGTTCAGCGTTGGCCCTTCTAGGCATCTCCATGTCCCTGATCTCCGCTTGGTTCCGCATCCCGTTCTGGCAGCGCGTCGTGGGTGGCTTCGTGCTCGGCGCACTGGCGGGCTGGGCGGTGGGCCCGGACGCAGAGGCGTGGTTCGGGCCGTTCGGCACGATGTACGTCACCCTGATCAAGATGATCGCGGTACCGCTCGTGTTCTTCGCGGTGATGAACGCGGTGGCGTCTCTGCACGGGCAGAAGTCCGTGGCGGCGCTGGGCGGACGTACCTTCATGTGGTTTGGCATCACCGCCGCGCTGGCAGTGGGCGTGGGCCTGGCAGTGGGCTGGGTGCTCAAGCCCGGCGTCGGCCTGACGGGCCTGACGATGGCGCCGGACTACACGGTGCGCGAGTTGCCCTCGCCGGTGGAAGTGCTGCTGGACATCATTCCGGCCAACCCGTTCCAGGCGTTGGTCGGCGCCGGCACGTACAAGGAAGACGGCGTCACCTACCTCACCAACAAGGGCACCATCCTGCAGGTGATCTTCTTCGCTGGGCTGGTGGGCTTCGCCCTGGTCAAACTGGGCGAGAAGGTGGCGGGCATCCGCAAGCTGGTCGGCGAAGCCAGCGACGTGATGGTGCAGGTCACCCGCTTCGTGTTGGAGACCACGCCGATCGGCACGTTCGGCCTGATCGCTTCGCTGGTGGGCAGTTATGGCTTCGAGAAGCTCCTGCCGCTGGGCAGCTATGTGTTCGCGTTGTACCTGGCCTGCGCCATCCACATCATCGTGGTGTACGGCAGCCTGGTGGCGGCACACGGGTTGAATCCGCTCAAGTTCTTCCGCGGCGCGGCGCCGGGCATGCAGGTGGCGTTCGTCAGTTCCTCCAGTTTCGCGTCGATGCCGGCGGCGATCCGCTCGGTCACCCACAATCTGGGTGTCGACAAGGACTACGCGGCGTTCGCGGTGCCGCTGGGTGCCAGCATCAAGATGGACGGCTGCGGCGCGATCTACCCCGCACTGACCTCGGTGTTCGTGGCGCAGTACTTCGGGCTGCAGCTGGAGCCCAGCCAGTACTTCACCATCCTGGTCGCCTCGGTTCTGGGCAGCTTCGGCACCGCGGGCGTGCCGGGCACCGCCACGGTGATGGTCACTTTGGTGCTGTCGGCGGCCGGGCTGCCGCTGGAAGGCATCGGCCTGCTGGTCGCGATCGACCGCGTGCTCGACATGATGCGCACCATGACCAACGTGACCGGGCAGATGCTGGTGCCGGTGCTGGTCGCCAAGGAGACCGGCCTGCTCAACCAGGAGGTCTACAACGCGGCCTCCACCAATGTCGGCCTGCAGGAAGGCGAGGAGCCGGGGCGCGAGTCCGCGTGATTCATCCGTAACCCACCCAACGACAGGATCCGCATGCAAAGGAAGGCACTTCTCGCGTTGGCGTTGACCGGTTGCGCCAGTTCGCCCGCGCCCATGGCAGAGGCGCCTGATGCGCGAACAGGGGCGGTAGGCGTCAACGAGATCACGGAAGCCGTGCCGGCCTCCGGGCGGCTCGCACTGTCGCAACAGGAATCGTTCCAGATGCCCTTGGCCGAAGGGGCGCTGGCGTTGCCGGACTACCCGGCATCGCTGCTGGCGCAAGGCCTGCCGCCGCAGGTGGTGTGCCTGCGCGTCGGTGTCGGTGCGGACGGAAAGGTGGTCGGTACGTGGCCGAGCGAGGCGGACGGATGTCCGGCTCCGGACACGGTTGATGCGGGCTTCCGTGAGGCCGCCGCGGCCGCTGCGGCGCAATGGCACTTTGATCCCGCATTCCGTTGCGTGTTCCCCGATGCCGCGACCAAGGCACGGGCAGCGTCCCTGGGGTGCATGGGCGGCCGCGAAGTGCCACAGCCGGTGACGTTGGCCTATCGCTACGTCTTCGAGCAGCACGATGGCCGTGGCAGCGTCACGCTGGGTGACTGAGCCTCACACCCGCGAGTAGTTCCACGACACCATCCGCCCGTCGCGGTAGGGCATCACGCCGTGGAAGGCGCGCGGGTCGCCATCGAACACCAGCGGCAGGAAATTGCGGTCGCCTTCCCACATCGGCAGGTCGTGGATGCGATCCAGCGGCACCCACTCCAGCGTGCCCTCGGCGTTGCTGGCCGGTGGCCTGCCGGTGAAGCCGGTGATCAGGAACACGAAGCCCAGCCAGTCCTCACCCTGCTTGCCGAACCCCGGCCAGCTGATGGTGCCGCGCAGCGTCATCGCCGTGCAGTCGATGCCGGCCTCTTCGTGGATCTCGCGGCGCATGCCGGCCACCACATCCTCATCCGGCTCCAGCTTGCCGCCAAGGCCGTTGTACTTGCCCAGGTGCTGGTCACCGGGACGCGCGTTGCGGTGCACCAGCAGCACCTCGCGTCCGTCCGGCGACAGCACGTATCCCAGGGTGGCGACGATGGGCGTGTAAGGCATCAGGGCGTGGCCTTGCGCTGGGTGGCGATTTGGGCGTCGAGCTTCTGCTCGGCCTTGTCTGCGTAGGCGCGGCAGGTCGTGGGCGTGGCATGTGGCGTAGCGGTACCAGGCGCCCAGCCGCTGGCATCCGCATGTGGCGTGATCAACAGGTCGCAGGGCAGGGCGCGCACCTTGGCGTAGGTGGCGCGGTAGTCCTCGACGATGTGCGGATAGCGGGCATGGCCGATGAGCTCGTAGCCCGGTGCGGTCAGACTGTCGACATAGGCGATGCGCACGGCCTTGCCCTCGCGCGTATCGGTCCAGGTCCAACTCAGGCTGCCCGGGGTGTGGCCCGGAGTGAAGTTCGCGGTCAGTCGTACGTTGCCGACGTCGACCACTTCGCCATCGAGCAGCAGGCGGTCGGCCTTGACCGGCGGGAAGGCGATGCTGTCGCCGAAGTGCAGGTCGTCGGTGCCGCCGCGCGCCAGCAACACCGAGGATTCCGCATTGGTGGCCACGCGCGCGCCGGTGGCCCGCTGCACGGCGGCCAATGGCCCGGCATGGTCGGCATGCGCATGGCTGTGCACGATCCACTTCAACTGGCCTTCGGCGATGCCCACGTCGCGCAGGTGGCGCAGCAGCATGTCGGCGGCTTGCGGCATGCCGCCATCGATCAGCACGGCGCCCGCATCGCCCACCACCACCAGTGCGCTCAGGCCCGCGGTGCCGATGTACCAGGTGCGGTCGGCGATCTTGAACGGCTTGATCGGCTGCCGCCAATGCTCGTTCACCTGGTAGGCCCCGAGTTGGGGCAGCGGGGCCTCGGCGGCGGACGACGAAGCGCCGGCGGCAACCAGCAGGCCGCCGAAGAACAGGATGCGGGGCAGGGACATGTCGGTCATGGGCGAGAGGGGGCGACAGTGTCGGTCATTCGGGGAATGGCGACCAGCGCCGACCCGGCCGGCATGGGAATAGCGGCCCATGAAAGTAGCCGCGCGGGTGCGCTAGAGTGCTGGCTTCCCTGGAATAAGGAGTGTCCATGCGCAAGCGCCCTGTATCGGTGCTGCTGGCGGGCCTGGTGATGGCATCGGCGGCCACGTTCAACGTGAACGCCCAGAATGCCGATCGCTGGAACGTGCCGGTGGCGGTCAAGAAGCTCGACAACGGCCTGACCGTGATCGTGTCCGAGGACCGCAGCTCGCCCACCGTGGGCGTCAGCGTGGTGTACCACGTCGGCATGCGCCTGGAGCCGCGCAACCGTACCGGCTTCGCGCACCTGTTCGAGCACCTGATGTTCGAGGGTACGCCCAACGCAGGCGAGGGCGTCTTCGATCGGGTCATCACCGGTGGCGGTGGCCGCAACAATGGCTCTACCCGTCCGGATTTCACCAACTACATCGAGGTTGCGCCGGTAACTGCGCTGGAGCCGATCCTGTGGCTCGAAGCCGACCGCATGAAGACGCTTGACTTCAACCCGGCCACCCTGAAGAACCAGCAGGACGTGGTGAAGGAGGAGATCCGCGTCAACGTGAAGAACCAGCCCTACGGCGGCTTCATGTGGATCGACATCGGCCAGCACGCGTTCCAGAAGTGGGAGAACAACCACGACGGCTACGGCAGCTTCCAGGACCTGGAGAACGCCAGCCTGCAGGACGTGGCCGCGTTCCATCGCGACTACTACGGGCCCAACAACGCGGTGATCGCGCTGGCCGGTGACGTCAGCCCCGCGCAGGGCTTCGCGCTGGCGGAGAAGTATTTCGGCGGGATTCCCGCGCGCCCGACGCCCAAGGCGCCGGATGTCCGCGAAGGCCTCAACACGGCGGAGAAGCGCCTCACCCAGTCCGATGCGCTGGCACAGGTCCCGGCAATCGCCACGGGTTGGAAGATGCCCGAGCGTGGCAGCAAGGACCACGTCCCGTTCACTGTGCTTGCCGAAGTCCTGTCCGGCGGCGATGCATCGCGCTTCTACCAAGGGCTGGTCAAGGGCCGCGAGTTG
The DNA here is from genome assembly GCA_965650425.1 of uncultured Lysobacter sp. Lineage (GTDB taxonomy): Bacteria > Pseudomonadota > Gammaproteobacteria > Xanthomonadales > Xanthomonadaceae > Aerolutibacter. The sequence continues at coordinate 22,835 of CBFGOS010000005.1, forward strand.
GCGCTCAACGTGGACTCGCATGGCCTGACCGGCCCGTGGTTCTACGATGGCCCGACCCTGTTCGTCACCTTTGCGCTGTACAAGCCCACCTCCAGCTCGGATGAGCTGCTCAAGGCCATCGACGAAGAGATTTCCCGCGTCATCGCGGTCGGCGTCAGCGACGCCGAACTGAAGCGCGTCAAGACCCGCATGCTGGCCGATTGGTACAACGGCAACGAGAGCTTCATCAACCGTGCCGACACGCTGGCCAAACTGCAGACGTTGTGGGGCGACGCCAACGTGGTCAACCAG